>DHKB01000035.1:5790-33062 GCA_002407045.1 Candidatus Bruticola papionis
GGGACATCAGCAGCAGTCGTCAAGTGTTGGCGTTTGCTTTGCCAATATAATTGTACGCCTCAACTTCCCTATTACGCAGAAATTTTTCCTGCACGTTCAACCAATAGTGATTTTTCCCAAATTTCTCAAGACTTTATTAACCACATACAAGATCGCGGCCAAGATTTACATGCTATTAACGAAGATCATAGTTTCTTTATCGAAATAGCTAAAGAGTATTGTCACAATATGGAAGAAGCTTCTTCTTTAAGTGGTTTACTATTACCTAACGCACTCATTTATTTTATGAAGTTGCTTCCTCCTGAAGCTTTGCCTACTGGAAAACGCCTAATTTTTGCTAATTTTATCGAATATACTTACCCTCAGCTTGCCGCTTGGCAACAAGCTCTGACCGATTTGGGATTTCACATTGAAACGCCTATTTATAAAAATACTCCTGCGCCAGAACTCAACTTAATAGGCAACCTAGAAGGTGACAAAGTAGTTTCTCCTTTTGAAAATTTCGAAGAAGAGCTAGCTCAAGCTGTCAATTATATTAAGCTAAAATTACAAGATCCCAACTATAGTGTCGCTTTAATTGTCCCTCAGCGTAACGAAGCTCTTTATCTTATGCTCGATAAATATATCAATCCGCAAATACTTTTTATCGAGGGAGACAATAAACGCTCCTACAAAGCCGGTGGCGGTTTAGACTTACTAAGCACTCCTCTGGGAAATGATCTCAGTACAGTTATCTTGTTTGCGGGACAGAAATTAAATCGCTGGCAACTTTTAAACTTAGTGCAAAACAGTTTTATTTACGCTTCGCAAGCTGAATTTTCTCAACGCTGCCATCTATATGCAAAAATCCGCCAAGATCCTCGCAGTGAGTATAGTTTAAAAGATCTCTACGACTTGGCCAAAAGAACTGGATGTATACACTTAGCCAATTTAGCTGCCTTAACAGCTCAATTTACTCCCCAGCAAAGCGCCTTATTACGCCAAAGTTTTAAAAAGCTCAAGAAAAACTGTCGCCAAGTTGTTACTGATGCTAAAAGCCAAAAGCTCTCTTTACAAGCTAAAGCTAAAGACAAACTTATCGCTTGGCCCTCTGAAAGCGTAAGTTTCAGCAAGCAAAAATATCCTTTGCCAATTTGGATCGACTATTGCCGCTCTCTACTTAAGGTGTGGTTTACTTGTCCTCAAGAATCAAACGCCACGCTAATTATCCTTACCTACATGTCTAGGTTGCGTTCTTTTTGTACTTTAACCAATTATTATTCAATAGAGGACTTAACTTTTAGTGATTTTAGGCGTTATTTGCGCTTAGGGTTACACAACGTCAAGTTGCCTTTTTCCCAATGCACCGAAGAAGCCCCCAGATTTAATGTCTTAAATTTGCGTAAAGCTTTACGCCGCCATTTTACAGAGCTTATCCTTTTAGGATTTAACTCCGAAACTTTTCCCACTCCAGTAAAATATCAAGGTTTTATTCCCCAGCAACTTCTGGCCGACTTAGGCTGGCCTCAAGGCAGCGCTTCTTTATGTCTTAAGGCCGCTTCTGAAGCCTTACAAACTCTCAGACATTGCGCCGACAAAGTTACTCTCTCTTTTGCCAACAATATTAACAAAAATGACAGCACTGTAGCTGTGGAAGTCAGCCCCCTATGGAAAGAACCTTCCTTAAAATGTACTTTAAGGAGCAATTATGACGAACTAAGCAATTTGTATAGTTCCACTTCAGAGCTAACCACTTCGGAAGTAGCCAATATAAAGGAAAATGCAAAAGCGACCATAGATTCTAATCCTCTGGCCGTTTATGGATTATATCCTTGGCCCGCCGAACAAGCGGAAAATGTTTGCGAAGCTGTCGAGGAAGTAGCTCCAGGCCCAGCTCGTCCCAACAAATTGGAGAAAGATGGCACTTTATCTTTCCAAGGTGGCGTAAAAGTTATCAGTTCTATGGCCAATTGCCCTTTACAAGCTTTGCTTTGCCATCGTTTAGGTTGCTCTACAATTGAAGATGAAGTAAAAAACGGTTTCGATACAAGTTTAGATCGCGGCAACCTATTACATAAGTGTTTGCAAAAATTCTGGGAAGAATATAAAAAAGAGCCTAATAACCAAGGCCTTTCCAGTCGCAACCAAGCTATCAAATCTATTTTCGGCTTGGACGAAGCTACATATAAAGAGTGTGAACAAATCGATTTTCATCCTTTAGAAGTTAAGATCAAAGATTTAGTCCACCAAATACTACAAACAGAAGAGTATAAAGCTTTAAGTCAATATGTTTTAGATAACGAAGAAAAAGCAGCTACAGCCACTTTGTTAGCTTGGCTTAAATATGAGCTTAATCCACATGTGCGCCAAGATTTTAGCGTGGTAGCTTTAGAGCAACCGATCACTTTAACTATTTGTGCTAATTCCGAGCAAAAGTTGCCTTGCTCGGCGTTGGTTTGTTCCGGTACTATTGATCGTATTGATGAATTGCAACATAAGCAACAAGCTCTCGGCCAAGTTATTATCGATTACAAAACTGGCAACGCTAAAAATGCCATAGTCAATGCTTGGGATCCTAGCGACGATTTTGCCACTAACCATCAAAAAAGAGACTATCAATTACCCCTTTATGCCTTTGCCTCAGATCAAGACAACTATAAAGGCTTATTATTTGCCAAGCTAAAAGCAAAAACTTTCGTTGGTAAAGCCGACTTTAGCGATGAAAATATTGAAGTCAATTTGCAAAGTGCTCTTGCTAGCGAAACCAATTCACGCCATAGTCAGGATAATTTAGGAAGTTGGGAAACTTTTAAAGCTAGTTGCCAAGCCACTTTCCAAGCCTTAGCTACTCAATACTTGCAAGGCAATTGTCAACGCACCAAAAATAAAGCCTTATGTAACAATTGCCAATTTAAGCAATTGTGCCATATAGGCGGAATAGGCGACGAAGTTGACAACGGACCGCAACTTGGTTCCTAGTTAGAGTCAACAATTTCGCAAAAGGCTTCCCCTTCAAAAGCGAGAGGGAAATAAAGGGCGGTACGGATCTTGCCTCTATATTGAGGGAAACATTCAGCCACAATATTTTTGTAAGCTATCAACTGTTCTCTATAATCATTAGTTTTACGCTTATAGAAGTCGGCTGCAGTCTCGCCAGTATGCAAGCAACTAGTCTTATAGTCGACAATCCAAAAAGTATCGCCTTCCACAAAGCATCTATCCAAAATACGTTTTTCAACTTCAAAGCACGTTTCTGTGCCCATATTTTCACCACAAGCTCCCTGGAGAAGCTGCTTATGAGCATAAAAAGCCAATTCACAATTAGCTTGAGACCTACAACGCAAAATCCAACGCCCTTTTTCTGAATTAAGCAACTGACGAATAGCCAAATAGGCCCGATCGGCCAATTTTTGGCGCCGACTTTCCGAAAATTCTTCGGCACACATTTTATCTACTACTGGCTTAAACGCAGTAACTATTTCTTCTGTATCCCAGCTTCCAGCTTTAATAGGCGGATATTGAGCCAATTGTTCAAAAGCATAATGGATTATGGTGCCCAGTTGAGCTTTTATGGAATGGTCGGAAACTTTACGCACAAATTTTTCCGCAGTTCTAGAATTACTGGTTCCACCGCTTGATAAAGAGTTGCTTTCCCTGACCAATTCTAGGCCTTTATGCTCAGCGAACTTTACTGGACGCAAATATTTTTCTAAACCACACTCTTGGCTCCAAGTTACTTTTAAACGCGGAATCTTGTTGTCTGCCTCTAGGTCGCTTTCTATAGCCTCGAACATTGCTTGGCACTTTTCGAAGTAGATTTGCCCCAAAGCGGCTGCGTCAGCGACTTTAGAAAATTGTTCGGGGAAAAATTTGCTAAGCGAATCTAAAAGCCGACCATTTAAAATTTTGCCACTATTGAGAACACAATATCTATCGATAAGCCCTTTAACAAAAGTAAACTTTATGTAAGTGTAAATGAAAAGGCGCTTTTTGGCCCTGGTAGCAGCTACATAAAAAAGACGAACTCTCTCTCTTTCATCAAAATTATCAGCAAGATTTTTAACAGCTCTTCCAATAGGCGTATCTTCCCGACCATAACTAAGCAACATACTATTATTTCCACCGTCGCTCCTAAAATCGTTATCATAGATAACGGAGGCATGTTCTAACATACTGACGCTATGATTGCGCTTTCTTTTTTTGCCTAATCCGGGAATGAAAACATAATCAAATTCTAGACCTTTAGCTCCGTGAATAGTCAAAAATTGCACAGGATTGCCAATATCTGTAAGCGTATCGGCATACAAATCATTTAAGTCGTCATCTAAAGAATCTGAAGTTGGCCAAGTATTGCTTTCATTATACTTGTTAAGAAAATCAAGGTATTGTTGAGCCACTTTTAATTCTATATCACGATAGTAAGCTGGACCACCTAAACTGCGCCATAAGCATTCCACAGAACGCGCTAAAGTAAAGCTGCGGCGTTCTTTAAAAGCAGCCTTAAATGCCAAGTACAAGGAGCGGCAACGTTTAAGCAAATTGGCTTCGGCTTGTTTGTTTTTGACAAATTTTCCTAAAGCCGACCAGAAATCTCCTGGGCAAGAATATTTAATCGTATCCTTATCTTTAATAATATATCTTTCAGCAATAGCACAAATGTCTTGCCAAGTTAATCCCAGCAAAGGAGAGCGCAAAAGCATAATCCAAGCTGGACGATCTAAAGGATCCAAAATTATTTTCGTTATAGCCATTAACAGCGGCACTGGCTCAGCTTCTTGCAATTTTAAGATATCTTTTTGACTGACTGGAATATTTTTCTCTTGCAAAGCTTGCAAAATATGGCCGCCCAAATTTTTTTGTTCCAGAAGTACAGCGCAAGAAGCTTCTGGCTCTTGTTGGCGCAATTGGCTTATTTTTGCAACTATCAATTCGGCTTCATAGACTGAAGGATCGTAATTTTCAGCAATTTTTAAGCCTTGAGATTCCAATTTGCCTCTTTCAGCTTCATTAAAAGAAATGATAGGCTCAACAGTAATAGGACGCTGAATTGAAATTTTATCTGGCGGCGCAATAGAGGGCGAAAATTGCACAGTTCCCTTGGAGCTGCAACCAGTCTCGGGAAAAATGTGTTGAAAGACGCTATGCCCAAGTTCTTCAATTAAATTGACAACTGAGCGGAAATTTTGATGCAAAGTGCAAGCGTTTAGTTTTAAGCTATTATATTCACTGCGAATACCTACTTCTTTAGTATGAGTATAAACACTTACATCGGCACCGCGAAAACGATAAATAGATTGCATAGGATCGCCTACACAAAAAACTGTTCGCCCTTCTCCTTCGCTCCAGTTGCAAGTTAAATTTATCAGCAACTTATACTGTTCCCAAGAAGTATCTTGATATTCGTCTACCAATATATGCTTAATGGGATTTTCTACGCTAAATTTGTCAATGCCATTAGCATTATAAGGATCGCTAGCTTGCAAGGCAGCTCTGCTTATTTCTGCGTAGTCACATTTCATTTCCTGAGCAAAAACTTGATGTAAATTATCAATAGCAAAAGCCAAAATATGCAAAACTTTAGCTATTTTTTGCCACTGCTCATCCGTATATCGATCGGGGCCAAAGTCGGAAGCTAGTTGTAAAAGCTCTATAAATTCATCTCTTTGTTCACAATTATCACACTCGCTAAGCAAGCTACTTTGACTTTTGGAATCGGCAAAATTTATCCAATCTTGATAATAATTTTTTTTGCTACTTTGTTTAGTTATGCCACTAAGTTGATCTTGATTGCCATTATAACGTAAAGAAGTCGCCGTTATCTGCTTGCGGAAACTATCTTTACTGCTGTTAAGTAAGACAATACTTAACCATTGCCACTTTTGCCAAGCTTCCAGCTTATCTTTTTCGCTAAACAGTTGGCTATCAGCTAATCCAGCTAAAGCATAAACTAAAGTTGGCGCCTCTTTATCAGCTTGTTTAATTTTATCTTCGCAACCGGAATTATGCTCTAAAATAAGTGCCCTAGCTGCCCTCTCAACCACTTCACAAAAGTCATAATCTATAGTTGTAGCTGTTTGTTCCAAATCGGCGATAATTCCGTCGCGCCATTGGCGATAATTAGCCTCTGTTTTTTCGCGTAACTTTTCTTCTGGCCAAGTGATTCCACAAGTGGCTCCACCGTCGGACGATTTAGCAAACGACTCTCTATATAGCGCAGCGTAATTGCTACTACTTTCAAAAACTTCAGCATCAAAAATTTTGACAAAATCACTGCGCTGTTCCAGCATTTTAGCCAAAGCTTCTTCAAATTGGCTCTGGCTATTATCATAATCGACTAAAATATCTTGCAATTCCTCAGCTAAATCGGCATATTGCTCGTCTTCATTGTATAAGAGTGCATTGACTGTCTTTACAGCGGCCTGGTAATAATACTTATAACTATCAGAATCAGTTTCTAAACTGTATCCCATACCACTGGAAATAGGTAAATTTTGGGCGATATAATTGCAAAAGGAGTCAATAGTGCGAATACGCAAGCGGGCTGGATTATCTAATAAATGCCAATTTTTCTGCCGATCCCGCTTTAAAGCAGCGGAAGCTAAAAGCCAATTATCTTTTTTATATTGTACATCTTGAGGGCATTGCTTATGGCTAGACGCTTCTTTAAGGCAATCTAAGATGCGCTCTCTCATTTCGCCTACCGCCTTATTGGTAAAGGTGATAGCTAAAATATCTTCTGGCTTATCTACTACACTGAGCAATTTTAGAAAGCGTTGAGTTAAAAGGCTAGTTTTGCCTGAGCCAGCTGGAGCTTGCACAATATAAGAGCGACTTGTATCTACAGCCAGTCGGCGAGCTTCCTCGTCAGAAAGGCGGAGCGCCTCTATACTTGTCAAATTGTTTGTCGTTTGCTTATCCATTTCGGCTTTTATTCGCTTTCCGGCCTCAAAATTTTATCGCCATTTTGCTTTGCCAATTAGCCACTTTCTTCCTTGATTGTATTATCCCACTATTGGCATTTTACTTTATCTAGTTAAGTTTTTTCTTCACTGAGGACAAAGCTAAATTCTCTAATATTACAATTGACAGAAAATCCGCATTTTGTGGCCTAATAGCCACTACTATCAAGAGCGATAAAGCGAGGCAGGTTTCAATAATTGCCTAAACGAACTGGCGAAAAGTATCTTTTTTTCGGGGAAGGTTGTTATGGCAGATTACGATGACAATGAAGTTCAATTGGCAGAAGCTAAAACTGTAGACAAAACAGACAAAAAATGTCCCAACTGTGGCGGTCCTATAACTTTCAGTCCCACTTCAGGAAAGTTAGTCTGTGACTATTGCGGACATGAAGAAGAAGTAAAAAAAGATCCTCCTAAGGCTGCCGCCGCTGCCGGTGCAGCCATTGAAGGTGTTGCTGCTTCTGCTGCTTCCAATAGCCCCGATAGTGGCTCGAAGAAAACAGCCAATACCAAACGTAATAAAAGTGGCAACAATATTCCCGGCATCCCTATTGATAAAGCTCCTGAGCAAGCCAACACCAACTGGGGCGACGAAAAGAAAGTCGTCAAGTGCAAATCCTGCGGTGCTTCTGCCATTTATGACGCCAAGCAAATTTCTGATACTTGTCCTTATTGCGATTCAACTTTAGTTACGCAAGAAGATGAAGAGAAAGTGATGGCTCCTCAGGGAATAATTCCTTTTAGCGTCGATAAAGAAAAAGCTGGCAAAGAGTTTTCAAAATGGATTAAAGGCCTTTGGTTTGCTCCCAACGACTTGCAAAAGCGTGCTGCTCGTGGCGAGATTAACGGTATGTATGCCCCTTATTGGGCTTACGATACTGCCAGTGACGCCAAATACAAAGGCGAATATGGCGTAGAGCGCGAGGAAACTGATAGCAACGGCAATACTCATACTGAGATCGATTGGTATCCCACCAAAGGAGAAATTCGCCACCAATTTGACGACAAGCTCATTCTTTCAGCAGAGAAGCAAAATGCTGATCTAATTAAAGATATCGAGCCTTTCGATATGAAAGCTTGCAAAGAGTATTTGCCAGAATATGTAGCTGGTTTTATTTCTGAGCGTTACGCTAAAGGCGTTAGTGAATGTTGGAAAGCAGCCCAAGAGGAGCTGAAAAGTGCCCTTGAAGATATGGCTGACCAACAAATCAGAACTAAACATAGTACTAGCCATTCGCGGGTAAATACTTTAGAGGCCAAATTCTACGAAACTTATTATAAATATATTTTGTTGCCTCTCTGGCTTTCTAGCTATCGCTACAAAGGTACCGTCTATCACTTTGTAATCAATGGACAAACTGGCGAAGTCTCTGGCAATCGCCCCTACTCCATTCTCAAGATATTCCTTACTGTGGTTTGCGCCGCTATCTTCATCTGGAGTTTTGTCGATGACGACAATATGTTCATGTGGATTATCTTGGGTATTGTTGCTTCAATTATCTCTTGGATTATTGCTAAAATATTTGCCTAATCGGGATGCAATCTAAATAAGCCTAGCATCGATCCGACCGCTAACTCTTATCAATAGTGATATAGATAAGAGTTAGCGGTCGGATCTTTTTATTTAAAAAGCTAAATCTTGAATATATAACTAAAAAGCAAAAAAAAAAGACACCCCAGGGAGAGAGGCGTCTTTTCGTTCTAGAGCTTAAACTCTACTAAAGCTTAACCTCAGAACCGACTACAGTCGTTTTTTACTATAAGCGAGCAACATCCATGCGGCGGACATCTTTAACGGAAGGCCACCAGTCGAAAGACTTGAAGGTCTGGCCGTTGCGGACGAAAGATCCGACCATATTGTCGTGGCTTACGCTAATGGAAGAGATTCCTAAAGCCTGTACGGAAGTGAGCTCACCAGCATCGGCGATACCGTTAGCATTCTTATCTTGCCATACGAAGAGACCTTCGAGCTCAGCGCCACTCAACATGCCATCGTTATTCTTGTCTAAAGAAGACATCTCGTCGAAACCGTTGGCATAGCCATTGGCAGTACCGAAGAGGTTGGTGCCGTTGATGGTACCATCGGCGTTGGGACGGCAAAGCAAACCGTCATTGGTGCCGACCCACTCGGTGTAGACGGGGAAACCGTTACCGTTGAAATCGAACATGGTAGCGCCTTCAGACTTGAAGGAATTGGCATGAGCTAAATACTTGCCGTTAGAAGCTTCAATCTTGCCGTCGCCATCTAAGTCGAGAATGATAGGAGAAACGGTATAGGCTTCATTGATCTGGTAAATTTGGTACTGGTGGACATCTAATGTTTTGTTGGTATGTCCCTGAGCGCTGTAAGCCTTGGCCAAATCATCGATATCACCCACGAGGATAGCGTCCTTGCTCTGATCAACAATGTTGGAACTCTCGAAGTGATCGAGAACCATCTGTCTGTTGCTATAAGTGCAATTGTGGCGGTAGGTATCTACCATGCTCTCGTACTTGGCGATCTCGGCTTGTACGGCACTGTCAGAAAGGTTGCCTACAATAAAACCACTCTCGTGATCGATAACACCGCTAGTGGTCCAAGAGATATCATTGCCATCTTCATCGGTGTCGTAGTGCCAGAAGGTCATGTCGGCGTGGGCATCCACCTTGGTGTGGTAGGTATGCTTATAAAGATTCCTGCTGGTTCCCCCGGTTACGTCGGTCACGCCGGCGAAAGAGGGGGCAGCTAGTAGAGCGCCAGATAGTAGTAGTCCTAGAGCGATGTACTTGTAATTCATATTGTTCTCCCTTCAGGTGGCCGCTAATTAAATTTATAGCTGTTCGCTGGCGACACACCATAAACGACTTTTGCACATTTAGTATACAATTATTCTTTTGACAATGGAATATATTTTACACTTATTTAATAAAAAAATTGGCATAATAATTACGTTAGATTCGCAATACAACGGTATTTTAGCTATGAAAATATGTGCCAAGTAGGAAACAAGAATTATTTATAAAAGTCTTTCAAATTAGGATCCTAAGCCCGGCTTATCGTCGGCCAGGGTAAAGATATTGCGGAGGCATAAATGCGTTTTAAACACTTATTTTTAGCAGCTGCCTGCTTGGCTACCTTGACATTTGGTTCCGACATGGCCCAAGCTGACAACCACTTTACTACAGCAGCCGACTTAAAGCGAAATGGTATCGACGCCAAAGAATTTAAGCCAGTCTGTTTTTCTCCCGATGGACAATCTATACTGGGCGTCTTATACAATGGCAAAGAAGGCATTGCCCAAGGCAAAAAATACAGTTTTGCCGTTATGAACATAGATAGCAAATTGGCCATTAGCAAAGTGCGCTTGTACGATATAGATATTCCTATTATTGAACAAGTTAGTTACACTCCTGATGGTAAAGCTGTAGTTTTTACTAGCCGCTCAGGAGCCACTTTCCAAAAATTAGATTTAGCTACAGGCAAAGTATCTACCATCTTGGAGCACAAAGCTGGTCAGCCTGGTTTCCGTTGCTATCCCTTGGTTATTGCTATTTATAATGATCAACTCATTGTGAACGGCTTCTTCTATGACAAAGACGATTATGCCGAGCGCAATTCAGTGGCCATTTTAGATCCGAATAAAACTGGTGTAGAAGCTTTCACTAAAATAGCTGAAGTTCAGAAGGCTCAGAATAAAGCTCGTCGCGATGCCAATTTCCATATTGAAAATTTAATTTCTACTAAATACGCCTTCTTTGCTGATGATTTTGGTGGCGATGTTGAGTACTGCGTTTGGGAGCTCAAAGACCCTAGTCTTAACCTCAAAACCTTCGACAAAGGATATCGCTCTGTAGGCTTGTGGAGTTTCAACGATCGCCTTCTTTACTCACTACAGCGCAATAAAAATAGCTTCGATTTGATGCTTTACGACGCTGATACCAATAAGAAGGTGGAAATTGCCACTGGCAAGCAAATTCCGTATCGCAATCTTTTCCTCTCTCAAGACGGTAAAACGGCCATGTTTAGCGAGTTTAGCAAGAAAGATACTCGCACCAGAACCTTCTATGCCCGTGAAGATGAAGGCTGGCAAGTAAAGCCTATTGAAGGCTATCATGAGTTGGGTTACGGCTTACAACGCATTTCTAACGATGGCAAACGAATGTTCTTATTCACCGATAAAGGCATGCGCATCTTCGATGTTAAATAACTTCGGTTGCCCAGCTGCTTTTTATTAAAAGCAAAGCCCGCCTACCTAAAGAATAACAAGTAGCGCGGGCTTTCTTTTTGTCTGCACTCGATATTAATATTTCATCTTTTGTTTTCTATACCTTAATAAAAGGCAAATTTCCAAAGGCTTTACTTATTGTGAAAAAAACTAGTATCCATCGCTACTGTACCGCCCCTATGTTGGGCATAACTGACCGCCATTTTCGTCAAATAGCCCGTTTTCTCTCTTCGCAAGTTCTTACATATACAGAGCTAGTCCATTCTAATGCCATAACTGTAGGCCAGTATTGTCTAAAATTAGAAGATAATGCCAAGGCCGGTCCTGTGGCTTTGCAATTAATAGGTTGTATTCCTGAAGATCTGGGAGCAGCAGCAGCTAAAGCTAGTCAATATGGCTTCGCAGAAATAAATTTTAATGTCGGTTGTCCTAGTCCTAGAGGTATGAGTGGCAATTTCGGCCTTTGCTTAATGGACGACGCTCCATTGGTAGCAAAATGTGTCAAAGCTTGTTGCCAAGCCTCTCCTTTGCCAGTAACTTTAAAGTGTCGTTTGGGTAGCCGTTTTGACTACAGTTGGGATGAATTGCTGCGTTTTATCGACTTAAATGCTCATGCCGGTTGCCATTGCTTTATTGTCCACGCTCGCAAAGCTGATATGAATTTGGATACGCGTAAAAATCGCTCCATTCCAGAACTGGAATACGAAAAAGTCTACCGTTTGAAAGAATTATATCCTGAATTGGAATGGGTTATAAATGGCGACATAAAGAACAATGAACAAGCCTTGCAACATTTACAATATGTCGATGGAGTTATGTTAGGGCGCTCGCTATACCATAATATTTATCTTTTATCCGAAGTTGATAAACTATTTTTTGATATAGAGCACCCCATTTTAAGCCGAAGACAATTTGTAGAAGAGAAAGTCATTCCCTACGCAGAAGAAGGCTTGGCCCAAGGCATAGCGCTCTCCCATTTTGTACGCCATATTTTGGGCTTGTATCAATATCAAACTAAAGCCAACGCTTGGAGACGTTTTCTGGCCGAAAATGCTTATAAGCCTGGCTCAGGAATAGAAGTCATTAGACAAGCATTGCAAATAGTCGAAGAGCCTAGCCAACCAGAATTGGCCAAGTGAAAGGCTTTGTAAAATTAAAAGTTGAAACGGCAAAATATTATGAAAGAAAAAATTCTGCAAGCACTTAAAAAGATTAACTTACCTGACGGTTCTAAAGATTTAGTATCTTTAAACTTGGTAAAAGATATAATTGTCAAGGACGAAAAAAATGTCAAAATCAGTTTGTCCGTCCCCACTCCTTTTGAGGATATGGCTTGGCAAATAAAAGATTCTATAAGAGCAACTTTGCACCAAGAGTTGCCAGAGCTGATTTGCGAATTGGAAACTGTGCAGGAAATCCCCTACGGAAAGATAGCTTCCGAAACAGCATTGCCACGAAAATCTATCAAGCAATTTGTAGCTGTAGCTTCCGGTAAAGGTGGTGTTGGTAAAAGCACCGTATCATCAAATCTAGCCTGTGCCTTAGCTAGAGCAGGAGCCAAAGTGGGCCTTTTAGACGCCGATGTGTATGGTCCCAGTTTACCAATTATGCTCGGTATCAAACGAGCCATGCTTCTTACTACAGAAGATCATAAGCTCATTCCTATGGAACGCTACGGCGTAAAAATTATGTCAGTTGGCTTACTTTTAGGTGACAGTCACAAATCGTTGCTCTGGCGAGGCCCCATGTTGCATAACCTTATGCAACAATTTTTAGAAGATGTTGAGTGGGGCGAATTAGACTACTTAATCATGGACTTACCTCCGGGAACAGGAGATATCCAAATGTCTTTAGGACAATTGGCTCCCATTTCAGGAGCGGTAATAGTATCCACCCCTCAAGATTTGGCCTTAAACGTAGCTGTAAAAGCTGTTGATTTATTCAAAGCCTTGAAAGTTCCCATAGCTGGATTAATCGAGAATATGAGCTACTATGTATGCCCAAAATGCGGCGATAGGCAAGATATTTTTGGCACTAACGGAGCCGAAAATATGAGCAAAGAGTTACAAGTTCCCCTCTTAGGTGCTGTTCCTTTGGAAATTGGTATACGCAAAGCTGGCGATAAAGGCACTCCCATTGCGGTTTCCGATCCCGAAAGTCCGGCCGGAGAAGCTTTCGATACTATTGCCCGCCGTTTGTCAATTCGCTTAGCTGAGCTAGCCTAATTAGACATAAAAGTAATCGCCTGTTAGGCCTTTAGCCCAACAGGCGATTACTTTTTATTTATGAATTGATTATTTCTAAAATTTTGGAGCCATACTCTTTAATAAGATCAGGCGAACCTATATCAAGTTTTTCTAATTGGCTCTGATTCTTAGGTAACTCGGTAACTAAAACCTCAAGCATTTTGTTAGTCAGCAAGGCGCTGTTAATTTTGCCCAATTTAGCATATTTATTGCGCCATGAGCGCAAGCGCTCAAAAATATGATGTTGCTTTTCGCTAAAGCGATTAGCTAGATGGCGTTTTTCTTGAGGCCAGCTTATGGGCCCCTCCTCTACACCTCGCCGTACAGCAGCCAAAAGTGAATCACTCACCTTAGTCATCATTTCTAAATGACTAGATTTAGCAAAAAAATCAAGAACTTCTTTAGTTGTTTCCGGTGCACAATCTGCTAAACGGACTAAAGAATAGTCAGACATGATCCTATAAGGTGCCAAGTCAAACTCACGAGCCAACTGATCGCGCCAAATATACAAAGATCTTAATACTGAATATGAAGCAGCATTTAGGCTACGTACATTTTTAACATTAACCCAATTGTCTGGAGAAAATTCTTTATGTGGTAAGCGAGTTTTTACAATTCCCTCACACATGCGTTCTGCTACTCCCAGCAAATTGGCTTCTTCCAACTTGGGCAGCAGCAACTCGCGCAACTCGATCAAGAAACGAGTATC
Source organism: Candidatus Bruticola papionis (assembly GCA_002407045.1). GTDB lineage: Bacteria > Vulcanimicrobiota > Xenobia > Xenobiales > Xenobiaceae > Bruticola > Bruticola papionis. The sequence goes on from DHKB01000035.1 coordinate 19,889, forward strand.
ATATCTGGCATAATGATCCATTTCCGGAGGTAAGGGCCGAATAGTCCAATCAGCCCTTTGATACTGTTTATCCAAATCGATATCGAAGTAAAGCTTGATTAAACCAGCCAGGCTTTTGCTAGGCAAATTTAACAATTCAGCAGCTACATAAGTATCAAAAATACGGTTAAAAACGATATTGTTATCACGACGCAAATGAGGCACATCGTTATTGCCTGCATGGAAAATGGCCGTGCAATTAGGAGCATCAAAAATTTCGTTTAAAGGCGAAAGATCCAAATGGAGAGGATCCACCAAGTAATCAGTATCCTGAGAAGAGATTTGCAATAAACAAACTCTATCATGATAGTGATAGCAACAATCCATCTCAGTATCGATGGAAACAAGTTCGATACCACGCAACTCTTCAATCAAAGAATGCAAAGCTTCTACAGTATCGACAATAGGCGGGGTGCGATGAGAATCCATGCTCAACCAAATCCGTAAAAGTATCTGTAAAAAAAAATAATCCAAGCGGCTAGGCTGCTTGGATTCTTCTTTTCATGGTGCCCAGAGCCGGGGTCGAACCGGCACTCCCTTGCGGGAACGGGTGTTTGAGACCCGCGCGTCTACCAATTCCGCCATCTAGGCGGGCAACGACAGTATAATAACCATTTGGCTATCATATGTCAATGGCTATTCGTAAAAAAACAAAAAAAAAATAGCAGCCTTTGCCTAGACTGCCGTAAAGCGACTAAATACCGCTACTATCTCTCTTCCACCACTGCCAAGAAGGCGTCTTATGATCGAGGTTTACTGTAGTGCGATTCAAATACCACCACCAACGATTAAGGGGAGGATTATTTATTATCTGATATTGCTTAAAATTGGCATGGCCAACTTCTTGTACAAAGATGCTGGCTTTAGCTCTCAATTGCAAATCAAGCTCACGCACTTTAATCCAACGGCTTTTAAGATCGATACCCTTATCGTTAATTAAAGCATCCAGCATATCCTGAACTTCGTCACGATAATAAAGAAGCTGAGCGGCCGTATATTTTAAGCTGCCGATTTGACTGACATATTTACCATAGTCGGCCAAAGAAGCATCTAAGTAGCTTAGTAATTCAGCAGTTTGCAAGCCGTCGTGCTCATTACTTTGGTGGCCGTTCCCCTCATTAGACATACATTTCCTCCAGCAAACGTCTGGCTACAGTTATATCATCTACAGTAGTTATTTTTAAGTTGGTATACTCACCAGGAAGTACCAACACTTTGCCACCGCAACGCTCAACCAAGCTGGCATCGTCAGTTCCTAAAAAGCCGCTGTGCTCAGCCTCTTCATAAGCTTGCACTAAAGTATCAAAGCGGAACATTTGCGGAGTTTGTATAGCTCGCAATTCGGCGCGTTTCAAAGTATCATGTACGCAACCAAATTGGTCAACGCGCTTAATGGTATCTTTAACAGCTACGCCAGGAATTACTCCACAAATAGCACTTCCAGATGGAGTTTTCGCCTTGCCATCTTTTCCCCACAGGCCACTCTTCGTAAGTTCTTTGTGGCTTAATTTTTTACCAATGTCCAAATTCTTTTCCAACTCAAGCCAGTCTTTGTAACTAAACTGAGTATCAACTTGACTGTGATATTTTTCATCAGGCAAATTGCCACGTAACAAATTAGCATATAAATTGGCAACAAGCTTTTCTGTTACCAAAGGACGGGCACCATCATGAACAGCTACAAAACGGCATCTAGTAGGACGCAAGACATTTAAAGCTATGTTTATAGAGTCTTGGCGTTCTTTTCCACCTTCAACCACAGTCAAAAGCTTGTTAATTCCATATTCATCACACAAATTGCGATATTCTTCAACGCAATTGGCCGAAGCGGTTACGACAATACAATCCACAAAATCAAGACGATTGAATAATTCTAAAGTGTGAGCCAAAACCGGCTTATCTCCTAAAGGCAACATCAATTTATTGATTCCGCCCATACGTCTGCTACTTCCGGCAGCAGTAATAATTACACTTAGAGACATAACTTTTTTCACACCCTTTTGATTTTCTGAGAATATTGACTTATTAACTGAGCTAAACAAAAACTAGTTGGTAGATACAGCTCCGGAATGAGTGGTATTACCCTTCTTACCCAAACAACGACTAAAAAACATACGCCCAGCAGCAGTTTGTACTACCGAAGCGATTTCAACATCGACCATCTCGCCCACATAGCGACGTCCGCCTTCTATGACTATCATAGTACCATCATCAAGATAGCCTATACCTTGGCCTCCTTCTTTGCCAGCCTTGATAACTTTAATAGTCATGGTTTCACCAGCAATTATAACTGGCTTTAAAGCGCTAGTTAAGACATTAACATTAAGAACTTTCACTCCTTGAACTGCAGCTACTTTGGCTAAATTAAAATCGGTAGTACATAAATGGGCCGACAATTCCAAAGCGAGCTGTATAAGTTTAGCATCTACACCGTGTTCAGAGAAGTCACGATTGATAATTTCAATATCATCAGCTTTGCGCAAATCGTTTAATAAATCGAGACCACGGCGGCCGCGGTTGCGTTTGAGCATGTCTTCCGAATCGGCTAAAGTTTGCAATTCTTGCAAAACAAAACGCGGCACTACAATAGTGCCATCTAAAAAGCCAGATTCACGCAACATGACAATGCGTCCATCAATAATTACGCTAGTATCGAGTAAAACGATACGTGAAGCCGTAAGGCCATTGACCGAAACGACTTTGCCCAAACCGTGAACATAAACTAGCTGGCTGCCAAACCAAGCCCCTAAAGTACCTAAGAATATCGTACTCATTACGATAAACATCGGCCCCAAGTAATTGCCAATTACCGGAATAGCATTAAAAGAAACTTTTTCTAAAGCTAAATTAACAAAAAAAGCCACAATTAAGCCGAATAAAAGTCCGATTGAGCCCATCAAAACTTCTTGTACGGGAAGTTTTTTTAATGCAGAAGCTAAAGCTACTACGGCTTTCATAACTAAAAAAGTACATACGGGAGCTAATATGTAGCCAATCAAAATGCCAAATAGGATCATAGCTACAGAGTTGCTCCAGAGCAAACTCGGAGGCAGCCCCTGAGCGAAAAAACGCTCCGTATGAGTCGAAAGACTATAGCCACACAGTCCGCCAAAAATAATTAAAATTACGTAGAAAAGCCGAAGTAAAAATTTTTCCATAGAGTAATTTCCGTTCTCTGGACACTCCCTTCATAAGACGTAGCACTTCTACTACATCTCAAAAGCGAAAAGCCCTAAGAAAAAAGAGCCGAGCCAAAGGCTCGGCCGAGGAAGTATGCAATAAAAGCTACATTCGTTCAACAGTTTTTAAGCCCAATAAGCTTAAACCCAACTTAAGTACGCGAGCTGTTTCTGAACAAATAGTCAAACGTGAGCTGCGTATATCAGCTTCAGGAGCCGATAAAACTGGACAATTTTCGTAAAACTTCATATACAAGCCAGATAAAGTGTAAAGGTAATCACACAATAAATTGAGTCTCCAACCATCAGCAACTTGGGAGATAATTTCATTAAAGCGAGCTAATTGCAAAAGCAAGCGTCTCTCAGCCGGATGAGAAATTACCATATGGCCCAGCTCAAATTCGCCAGCTTTGCGTACGATAGAGCGAATTCTAGCGTAAGCATAGAGCAAGTAAGGAGCGGTATTGCCTTCCATAGCTAACATTTTGTCAAAACTGAAAACATAGTCGCTCAGACGATTCTGAGATAAGTCGGCATATTTTACAGCACCGATACCAACAGCTTCAGCAATTTCCTCGATTTCAGACTCACTAAATTCGCGACCTTGCCCAGTTTGAATATTGCGGCGAGCCATATCTACAGCTTCTTGCAACAAATCGGCCAAATGGATATTGCGCCCAGCTCTAGTTTTTAAAGGCTTGTTATCCTGTCCCAATACGGAGCCAAAGGGTACATGTTCCAGCTTGGTATGTCCTACCCAACCAGCTATATTGCCAGCCGCAAAGAACATCTTAAAGTGCAAACTTTGACGCAAATCGGTAGTATAAATAATCCAATCGGCTTTTAGCTCCTGAGTGCGATAACGCAAGCAAGCTAAATCGGTAGTGGCGTACAAATAAGCGCCATCGGTCTTTTGGATAATTAAAGGCAAAGGCTCGCCTTCAGGATTGGCAAACATAGGAGTACCATCTTCCTTGTACATAAAGACACAAACGGCACCCTGATTTTTGACAACTTCCATGGGACGACTGCCAGCGGGAAAACGCTTTTGCAAATCGGCCACAACTTCTGGCAACATAGGATTATAGAAGCTTTCGCCCACCACATCTTCTCTAGTAAGCAACACATTGAGTCTAGCGTAAAGCTTATAAATATGCTCCAAAGATTTATCTACAATGCAACGCCATACGCGCAAAGTTTCCGGATCACCCTGGTGTAAGGCCACAACTCTAGCTCGAGAAAGTTCTCTAAAATGCTCATCTTTCTGGGCTAAAGCCTGACTTTCACGGTAGAGAGCCTCTAAATCGCTAAGATCAGCCTCTTCACAATCGACTTTGGCGTGATCCATAATCCAAGCACAGAGTAAGCCAAACTGAGTTCCCCAATCTCCGACATGGTTGTCGCGTCTAACTTCGTATCCCAAATAACCTAAAATACGGCAGACAGCATCACCGATGATAGTACTGCGCAAGTGACCAACATGGAGTTGCTTGGAAACATTGGGACAAGAATAGTCAACAATGACCTTCTTCGCCTGTTTGTCCTGGGCTTCGCTGATATTTTTCAGCATAGCGCTTAAAACATGGTCTTGCAAAGTAATGTTTACAAATCCGGGGCCAGCTACTTCACAGGAGGCAATAATAGGCTCTTGACCATTTTGCTGAGCGATTCTTTTGTCTATTTCCACAAAGGCTTCAGACAACTGTTGACCAATTTGGCGCGGGTTCATTTTTAAACGCTTAGAAAGTCCCATAGCGGCGTTGCACTGATAATCGCCATGCTTTTCATCTTTAGTGGGCATAAGTAAAGGCAAAGCGTCCTCTAATCCCAACTTTTCTTTAATGGCTAAGCTTATAATATTTTCTAATTTAGCAGCCAAAGTAATCATAAAAAATACCTCCAGAGAAATAGACACTCAACAAAAATTACTCAATAAACAGCCCACTTTTCTAAGCTTAGCGCACGCCCTCCTCTTTTAGAAAGGCAGCAACTCTACTTCTCTTAAAGCAAAGCCTTCAGCCTTATTGTTCCCATAAAAAACGCGCACGTTTAGCTTTTTCTTCTTGATTATGTTTATCTTTATTGATACACTGAAGGTTCGCGGTACGAATGAAGTAAAGCGTAGCAATTTTTTATTGCAGTCAACAACTAGACAAATTGTAATTTACTTACCAATTGTTTTTATGCAAGGATAGCGCCTATGAAATTTATCAATGATATGTTTCGTGCTCTGAAGCACCAGAATTATCGTTATTTTTTCACAGGTCAAATATTTTCTCTAATTGGCATGTGGATGCAAAGCTTGGCTTTATCTTGGCTGATTTTTAGGCTAACTGGCTCTCACCAAGCTCTGGGCTTAGTCAACTTTTGCAACCAATTGCCAGTACTTTGTTTGGTTGTTTTTGGCGGCATTGTAGCCGACCGTTGTGACAAAAAAGCAATTTTACTGCGCACGCAATCTACTTGTATGTTTTTGGCAGCCGCTTTGGCAGTATTAACTCTGTATGGTCATCCTCAAGTTTGGCATCTTTACCTTTTTGCTTTCGGTTTTGGTTTAACTCAAGCTTTTGATATGCCAGCCCGCCAAGCTTTCGTAGTTGAACTTGTAGGCAAAGAGGACTTGCCCAACGCTATCGTACTAAACTCTTCCCTTATTAACGGAGCTCGCTTAATCGGCCCTGCTGTAGCTGGTATGATTGTCGATTGGGTTGGTGAAGGCTGGTGCTTTGCAGCCAACTCTGCTAGTTATATAGGCGTGCTTTTAGGCTTGATAGCTATTCATAACACAAAAAAAGCTATTCCTACTTCAGGGAATCCAATACACAACTTAAAAGAAGGCTTCAATTTTATTATTCACAGTTTCCCGCTGACAATTTTACTTTTCATGCTCGGCTCACTCAGTTTATTAGCCAGTGCTCAAGTAGTTATGATGCCAGCTGTAGCCAAAGAAATTTTGCATGGCCAAGCTAACACTATGGGCTATTTAATGTCGATGTCTGGGATCGGTGCTCTAGTGGGAGCTTTACTTTTGGCCTTAAAAAAATCGATACATGGTATGGAGAAGCTGATTGCCTTTTGCATGATCCTATGTGGCGTTTGTTTTATACTTTTTGGCAATTCTACCAATTTAACTTGGTCATTGATCTTGATGCTGCCTGTAGGCTTTAGCATCATGGGACAAATGGCCTCTTCTAATACGCTAGTACAGAGTTTAGTTCCCGATCAAATGCGCGGCCGCATTATGTCTTTTCACGCCATGATGTTTATGGGCGGCGCTCCTATAGGTGCTTTACTTTCCGGTCTTAGCGCCGACAAATTGGGCATACCGGCCACTTTTTCTATAGCTGGTCTGTGCATGATTATTATTGGCACAATTTTTTGTTTCTTGTTGCGCCGTTATCGCATCTTAGCTTCTCGCCAAATTAGTCTCACTGAGCGGATTAACGCTTTGCAAATGAGCAATCGGCGAGTAGGAGACACTTTAGGTTAAACGCTTTTTTCCCCCCTTAGTAAAAAAAACTACTAGCGTTACTTCTTAGCTTCTTCAGCTTCCATATCTGGTTGCATAGCGGTACAGAATTTGCAACGTTTGGCTTTAATAGGAATTTCGCTCAAGCATTCTGGACATATTTTAACCGTAGGAGAGGCTTTTTCTTTGGCTTCTCTTCTAGCTGTCAACATAGAGACAATTTTTATTACAATAAATAGACAAAAACCAATAATTAAAAAGTTGATTACTTCATTGATAAAACTACCGTAAGCAATGACCGGAATACCTTTGGCACGAACTTGGGCTAGAGGCATACTCATTAGATGTTGCATAGTCTCCAAACCCTCACCAGGATTGAGAAATTTACTAGGATCGGTAATTAAAGGGATATGCAAATCGGCAAAATTCAGATGTCCCATCAAAGCTCCGATAGGAGGCATCAAAATATCATTAGTTAAAGAAGAAACTATCTTGCCAAAAGCGCCACCGATAATAACACCGACAGACATATCCAGAACATTACCTCTGGCGATAAAACTTTTAAATTCGTCAATAAAACCCATTTCGTACGTACCAACTTTTTATTAAATGATATTTAAAGGAAAAGGCAAAAAAAATACACTCTACCTCCACTTAAACAAAATAGCTAAAGCCATTCAACCTAAGTGAAGGCACAGTGTATTGCCTTTTGTGATTATTAGTGGTTGCTGCGGCGCATTCTGCTACTCCGCATTTTAGAACTTCCGGCCATAATTGCACCAGAAGAAGAGGAAGTAGAAGGACGCCCAGCTCCTTCTTGCCCACGATAGATACGGAATTGTCCATATCCTTGGGCAGAGCGCCCCTTACCTGAAGCAGGAGAAGCTACAGCTTTAGTCGGCGCTTGAGTGGAATTGCGACGCTGTTTGCCAGCACTACTTGTTGCAGAGGAAGAACGTCCAGAAGAAGGCTTGACTCCACGCATGGAAGTACGCCCGCCACGCTGACCACCTTCACGACAAGCGAACCCGCCGGAAGGGCGCCCCTTTCCGCGTTTAGTTCGAGCTGAACGGTCGGCACTAGAAGTAGCGCGACTTTTACGCACACTACCAAAGCTGACCAAACGACGCTTTTCAGCTGGCTCTGCTGCTTTTTCTAAAGTAGACTCCACCCAACGCATTTCCTCATAACGGAAATCACGGCACTGGCCAGGAACCATACCTGTCAAAGCTATAGGGCCGAAGCTCCATAATAATAAACGCAAAACTGGATTACCCAAAGAAGCAGAGACTTTGCGAATGGCACGGCTGTTGCCAGAAAGAGCCCGCAATTCAACCCAAGCGGTAGGAATATTCTTACGTTCTCTAATGGGCACACTGCGCGAAGGCAACTTGGGAGCCGGAATAATTTCAGCTTCCACGCTATCAGCTCTGCCTCCCTCAATTAAGCAAACTCCCTCATGCCAAGCTTCGATAGCTTCGTCACCAGGGATTCCCTCAGTTTGAATAAGGAAGGTTCTCAGTTCGGAACAAAGCGGATGGGTAAGAATAGCCCTAAAAGTTGGGTTGTTGGTCAAAATCATCAACCCTTCGGCTTCCTTATCTAAGACATTAACCGGCCGGACATCAGGAACCTCGATATAATAATCGAGTTCGCCCTCAGTACGTTCACCAGTAAACTTTACGTCAACTCCGCAAGGCTTCCAAAAAGCTAAATAGCGGTACTGTTTCTCCGCTTTTGCACCAGTATCAGCGCGCCTTATGCCGGGCATATCAGCGTAATGGCGACCATTCATACGAAAAGATCGCACGCCACGACCCCCGGAGACATTTAAGCGCTCTCCGGAGGTATCGGCTCCATACCGGCCTCTGCGTCTTAAAGATGCGCTCTGACGAGCCCGGCCTTTATCTAACCGGGCTTCTCCGCCTGTAGCGCTGCGGCCCGCTGCAGACGAGCCGTAGTGGTTACGATTTCTATTTACCAAATTAACCTGCCGCCGAAGTCGCTATTTCACGATCGGCATCAATATAAGTCTGTGCCACGGCCTGCAAGGACTCATCGTCCCAACCGGCAGCGAGGTCACGCAACTTCTCGGCAAAAGCGGCCTTAGGATCTAAACCGTTAGCACCAGCCCAATTTTGCACGGCATCTTTCATTTCGGAAACGATGGCGCGACGATCTTCGGGCAGATTGCTGATGGCATTATTAATGTAGTTCTCTGCCATGCTCTGCTTGTCCTGAGCGCCGATTTCTTCTTCGGATTCGGCGATCATAGGCTTGTTCTGACTGTCGTGGATATCTAAGATACCAACGTTCTGGGCAGGGGTAAACTCAATTTGGTCGACACCCTCGACAGGAGTCAAAGCGGCCAAAGCTTCAGTAGGACGACTCCCATGAATCATGTTAGAAACATAATTCTTGGCGGGCTCTAAGCTACGGGCAGGAACATCATTTAAAATTTCTCTGGCGGCCATGGCATCATCGTCCATGCGTTTAAGACGATTGATGTCTTCAGCCTTGATATTTTCGCCCAACTCATGAGTAGGAACTTCACCTAAAGCGCCATACTGTTCCTGATCATCACGGAACTTGCGCTCTCTGATTTCCTCATCATCTTCGCCGTAAGAATCTTCTAAAATGTCGCTGAGGCAGCCGGATTGAGCGGCGTTCTTAGTCATCTCATCAGCTTCGGGAGTCTCGTCCGTCTGACCGGTCAGAGATAACTGAACGTTGTCGCGAACCTCATGCTGGGTGGTCTCGTCCTGTTTCTGAGTGACCTCTTTCTGAGAGCGAACAGTACCGAAACCGATGTGACTCAGGTTTCTGGTAGCCTGAGTCTGAAACATACTAGTTGAAGGGTCCAAACCCCGCATTGCGTCCATGACTAATCCTCCGATGTATAACTATCTACTCTGGATTGTAAAAACTTTTAAGCAGAAGTGAATAGCTTTTATGTTAAAAAATCAACAACTCCCCAAATAGCACCCTACGAGCCGAGAAAGTTCCTGGTATTTCTGCACGCAAACGAGAAAATCTTGCTCCATAGACTTCTTGTCTGGATATTTTCTCAGAAAATACCTCAAAGCACTCAGCTAAACGTTTGACGGGAAAGAGCCTTTTTCTGCAGAAAGCCATCTGGTTCCACGCTAAATTATATGTTAGCGACATTGATATTAAAAATAATCCCAGGAGGCTATCTTGGAAGTCGTTCAAGCTTATCATCCCTTATTGCAAACTATCATGTTTACTACTGAGTTTCCCCATCCTCTAAAAGAAATGGTTAGCCCAGATTGGCTTAAACATTTGCTCACTCCAGAGGGAGAAGCTGAACGTCCCCAGGGAGAGCTCCCCTCCAAGGAAGAAATCTTCAAAAGTTATCGTTCTTTACTGCGCTGGGGAGGCTTTAAGCCCAGCGGACGCAGCAAACCTGCAGCAGAATATCTAGTCAGAGCTGCTGCCAATGGTGAACTGAATTCTATCAATGCCGCCGTAGATGTACTCAACGGCGTATCTTTACATGTAGGCTTGCCTATAGGTGTTATCGACTTGGATTTGTGCCATCCCCCACTGCGCATAGATTTAGGCACAGAAGGCGAATCATACATTTTCAATAAGTCCGGCCAAGAGATGTCTCTAAAGGGGCTTATTGTCATGCGCGACCAAGAAGGCCCCTGTGCCAATCCAGTAAAAGATTCACAACGCACCAAAACCAACGAAGAAACTAGACGAACCCTCACCATAGTGTGGGGTAATAGAGAGTGTTTAGCTCCGGCACTAATGGCCGTACAATGGCAAAAAGAGTTGCTAGTAAGGCTCGGAGCTAAAGTTGAAGACGTTACCACTATTTTTGAGCCAGCTCCCGAAGCTTAACACAAAAAGAAGTGATAGAAATTCACGTAGGGGAAAAAGATCCTTTTCAAGCGAATTTAACTGTAACTTTGACCGATGCGAGGTGAATAAAATAATATGCATAAATCGATCCTGCGTTTTGGCCTTATCATTCTGGCAGCAGCATTTTTAAGCGGTTGCACAGGCAATGACGACAATAATCCAGGCCGCTACTATTTGGAGAGCAACCGTCCCTGCCCTATTGAGCAAGTAGCCCAAAATTTGCCTTCCGATATGCTTCCCTCGGAAACTACTGTCAAATTGTACACTTACACTAATGGCCAGCGTCAGTTGCTCAAGACCTCAACTTACGCAGCTAATACCGTTAACGCTGCCAAAGTATTGCGCGATTTGCCAACCTCTGGCCATTACTATGTAGAGGCCCAGTTAAAAAATTCACTGCGTACCCTAACTTACAAAGCTGAATTGCAAGATGCCCAAATAACCTGGCAATAGATTGCGCCTACTACTAAAATATAAAGGCCCCCTCTTCAAAGTGAAAAGAGGGGGCCTTTATATTTAGGAAACAATCACCTTAGGGCGCAGAGCGTACAGTACGACCGCTAATATTGCTACTACCTCCCTCACTCTGGCCAATAAAATCGTTCAAAGCTTGGGCCAATTCTTCAGCAATAGTCTGGCGGCAATTCTGATCGGCTAATTTCACTCCGTCTTCATAATTGGTCAAGTAGGCCATTTCTACCAGTACAGCAGGCATATCAGTATTGCGCAACACGTAAAAACCTTCGCGCAAAGTGCCTATTTGATAGAAGCCCAACGAGCTGAGTGAAAATTCTAAAGCCTTGGCCAATTGTCGATCTTCTGGTTTAAACCAGTACACCGAGCTGCCATTGGGTATAGAAGAAACGCTGGCATTACAATGCAAACTGATAAAGAAATCGGCGCCGATATTGTTGGCTACGTCACAACGAGATTGCAACTCGACAGAATCGGGAGATCCTAACCAGCTAACATCCCTATCGGTATCGCGAGTTAAAACTACTTCCCAACCTTCGCTTTCTAAAAGATCGCGCAAACGCATAGCTACATCTAAAGTAATTTGTTTTTCATATACACCTAAACGACGACTATAACATCCGGGATCGCCGCCGCCATGACCGGGATCGATAACAATAACACCACGTCTATCAACAAAGCCTAAAGTGTGACCTTTGCCACTGAGAGTGCCATTTTGAGCAACAGCTTGTAAATTGCCCTTAAAAAATCGTACAGCGGCAGTTGTATTTAATTGACTTTCAGGGAAACTAAAAGCAGTATCCTGAGTTAGCAAGAAGTCAATACGTAGAATGGGATGTTGAGCGCTGCCTACTTGGGTAGCTTCAGTTTTAAAGAAAAATTTTTGAGAATCGACTGGCAACTTTACAGTATCGTCACTATCGACATTATCTAAATAGAGACAAAGCTTGCGACAATCGGCACAATAATTCCAAAAGTAGCGGAAAGAATCTGAAGAAGTTATCAAAATATCTTCAGCTTCAGAGCCATTTTCTTCTAAACTGACTGTTTTGCTTTCTAGGCAAGTCAAAGCCGAAGGTTCGTTTTGAGTTGCAGAAAGAGAAAATTGTGGAGAACAAACTACACTAAGCGACTTATTATCGAATGATTCGCGCACAATAGGCGACCAATGGGCAGGCAACTTATAAGTCAAAGTAAGGCTAGGTGTACTGTCCACTTGTTTTTGCTCAGCTTGCACAGTCACATGGCCCAAATGGATTTGTTTTTCTTCTTCTCCCCACACAGCATTATCAAAGCGCAAAGTTACCGATTCTGAGTCGGAATTTATCACTTCGAAACGAGGACGAAAATCTAAACTAAGTATAAGTTTGGTGCCGTCAGTATCATTTTTCAGTGCCGGAGCGTAAATTTTATGGGCCAGGTTCGTTTTTGCAGAAAGGTTATTTTCTTGGGTATCGGCCACTAAATCTAATAACTGTATAAAAAGCTGTGGTTCTAGTAAACGTAAGCCCGAATCTGTACGCATGAGACCGCGAGCTTTGATAACTTCTTTATGGGGGCCAATTATATCCTGACTGTCTGCCGAAACTGTCCACTGACCGGAAGCGGAAAAGACCATAAGAGTAGAGCCACTAGTGGACCAACTGAAACGGCGTCCAGCTTTACTTACCAAACGTTCGGCCTCTTCACCACCCATAAGCAGAAATAAATGTTCAGATTCATTACCATTGGCCCCAGTCGGCACAGACATAGTTCGGCAAGGGATAGAATAACTGGTGCCATCAAGCCAAAAGACTTTATCTTTGTTGGAAACTTGAGCTTGCGCCTGAGTAAAACCGCACAATATAAATATGCTTACAATAAAAATTAATAAACGAATTTCCTTCATAATTTTGTCAGTACGAGTCACGCCTCGTTTTCCAAAAGTTCACCAAACATTTCCAATCAAGAGCTCCTACACATCCGGACAGCAAAGTAAATGTTTCAAAACGTCCCTTTTTCCTGTTTGCTAACTAGTGTTTGCGAAATGATCCGCGATTGCGAAACAAAAAAGGACAAAAAAAAAGAAGATGATTTCATCATCTTCTTAAGTGGTTGCGGGAGAGGGATTTGAACCCCCGAC
>DHKB01000035.1:33098-49474 GCA_002407045.1 Candidatus Bruticola papionis
GGGTTATGAGCCCGACGAGCTACCGGACTGCTCCATCCCGCGATATTTTGTTATCGCGTTTGCGGTATCTCTCAACCGCTCCTGAAGTATACATACCGACAAGCTCTTTGTCAACACATATCATCAAAAAAAGCTGAAAAAAAATTACTTTTTCTCACTTGAAGTGTCGTCGTCCGTCTCTTCCACTTTCGCAGCTCCAGAAACAGCCCTCACCATTACAAAAACAATAGCTCCCAAAATAAAGTAAGGTATAAGTAGAGCTATTATATAAGCTATTTGAGCACGGCCACTATAAGAGCCTGAAGGTTGCTCAATACCAGCTAAAGGTACTTTATATTTGAGCAGTAAATCGATAGTATAATTATCAGAGACGCTGCGCACAAAATAAGCTTCTTCTTTGCTTTTTACATAGAGAACGTCACGATACATTTCTACCGAAGCGATATTGCCACTTTTAACCTCTTTTACAAATTGATTGTAATTTTTTTCCAAAGCAGGTGACTGGGCACGACGGTGCCAGCTAGCCATAGCTAAAGTTAAGCAAAAAGACAGCAAAGCTAAAACTACAATGGATAAACCGATTATTTTAGGCAAAGGCATTTTGCCTTTATAATATCTTTTTTTCGTTCCTGCCATACCAACTCTCTCAAAAATGCACTACTGGTTGCTCCCCTCCCCTGAGCGAAGCCGATAGTTTTTGTCTATCAATTTTTGTCCTGTTTCAATTCAGAGGCGATCGCTCTTGCGGAGATTCGCTTTCTAAGTAAATCTTTGGCTTTTTGTCGATCTAAACGATAAAGACGGCGCAAATCGGAGCCTTCAGGATAAGGATTATTTTTAATTTGCTCGTCCAAAATTTGATTTATCTTCATATAGAAAGAGCTAAAATCTCCGGAAGCCGGAATCAAATCATGGCCATTCCACGAATAAGGAGAAGGCACATAAATAGCATTGTCGGGATCGGTAGAATCAGCCACAATACTAGAGATCCAAATTTCGAAGCGTCCATTATTATCACGATCGGCCATCTCAAAATGTAAAGCGCCAGTACGCTCAGTAGCAAGGAATTGTTGGCCGGTATAGCCTACAACAATACCTTGCGAATTATTAGGTTTGCCCAACAAATTCCATATCAACAAGGCTTCTTCTTGTTTTCGGCTACTAATATTGGCACATTGCACATCGACTAAATGAGGGACACCCTTCACTTTTTTAGAATAAACCTTGTCGAAAGTTGCCCCCTTCCAAGAATAAATGGCAAAACCACTACCAAAAGAAGTTTTGTAATTTGCCCCTTGACTTTTATCGGCAGAATTTGTCACTCCTGAAGAAAGATCGTCAGAACCAGCCACTAGCAAATCGCGTCGGCCATTACCAGTTAAATCAACATAGGCGCAATCTACACGAGTTTTATATGTATAAACACCCAAAGAAGCTAATTTTTGCATGGCCTTTTGACAAGTTTCACCGGAAGAAACATAAATGCTTCCAGAACAAAACAAGCTATCCACCATAGAGAACACCTCATAATAAGAGTCCCAAGAAATGGCCAGTTTTTGAGCCATCGCTTCCAATTCTGAATTGGCGCCCAATTTCAAAGCCTGGCGACAACGAATATAAGCTTCACCTTCAAGCTGTTCATCTTGCAACTTTTTGGCCCAATTAAACATACGCGCTTGTACTATTTCAGCGGAATAAGCGTTAGCTTGACCAATTTCCAAAGCTTGACGAGTATAGCTGTCAGCTAAGCTATACACATAAGAAGCGGCTGCTTCTTCCGCCAAGCCCAACAGAGAAGCGACATATTTGGCACGTATATCCACATCAGAAGGTGAATTTTGAAACTCAACACGCAATTGATTACTTTCGGCTCTAAAATCGCCATCTACAAAATCGGCGATTTTACCCCGTCCTAGGCCAAATAAATCAATATTTTCATTGTTCTGTATATAGAATACCCCTCCCACAGCCAAGGACAAAGCTAGCAAACAAGCAATAAGGCAACTCGGCAAAGAAACAAGATATTTGCCAGAGCGCAAACGTTTGCGTACTGCCGACACTTCTTTAGCCAATTCTGGATCAAGATTTTCCGCTTGTTTTAAAGTTTCTTTGATATTTTTGGCAACTTTTTGACCACTCTTCCACAGCGAAGCCCTTCCAGAACCAGAATCAACTGACATCGAAGCCCTGTCTATAATTACCCTAGCCAACTCTTTGTGAAGATCTTTTTTTAGATCGTCATCCGCTACTTCGGCAATAGCTTCATAAATAACACTTTTTTCCAAAGTAACAGCTTGAGAATGGTCGCTTTTAAGCCATGTGTAAACTTTAGATGCAATATCTCCAGGCAAAATCTGACATTTTCCGAAAAGACAACGTAAATCAGAAACAGCTCCAATATAATTTTCTTCGTGTAAAGAACAAGCAGCACAAAGTACCGAAGCATCAGCTATGGAGATACGGTCGTCTAGAAGTTTGCGCCCTAAGGCTCTGGCCTTCAAGTAATTGCCCTCGCGATAAAGAGAAATAGCAGTAGATACTGATATGCGGCTAGCTTTAATCGTAACGGTACGCTCTCCACCGGAGGTTTTGAAGGAAATTTTACCCTCCCCAGAACTACCTCCCAAAGCGGTCATGTCCAAAGTAAGCATAATACGTTGGCTGTTGCTAGCAAATTCTTGGGGCTGAGCGATAATCCAATCGACATTGGCATGCAAAGTCCCATAGAGGTATCCTCTACCGGCATTACTGACATTGATAATGGTATCTACTTCATCATCGGCACATTCAACGGTCAAAAAATCATTAGAGATATTTAAAATAGGCTTGCTAACGTAGCCAGAAGATTCCAAAAATACTTCCAATCCAACTGAGCGCTGACGATTAGCCTGTCTAGCCTCTTTGGCTTTTTGGGCCAGTTCTTCGTAACCATTGTTGGCTAGCCAATATTCGAAGTCTCCGTTATATAAATAACATACAGAAGTATTCCAATCTTCGTCAGCCTTAAGAATAAGTTCTTTATCGGTCTCAGCTTGCCAACAATCTTTTACGGAATTTGAACTAAAAATTTTGCCCACAAAACGATCTTCCAAAGGTTCTCCGCACTTTGAGCACAGAGAAGCTTTATAAGGGTTGTCATTACCGCAAGCTTGACATTTTATAGTGGTGGGCAAATTGACATTTTTGGAAACGGACTCAGAATGGGTACAACGGCAGCCAAACACAGCACAGCGTTTTATTTTATTCCAACATTCGTCATGATAGAGATATCCGCATTGGCCGCATAACGTACATCCTAGGCTATTACCGCTGCTTCCATCTTCATTCTGTCTGGCAAAAGGCTTGCCACAAACAGGACAAACTCTCTCAGATAGAGACATAAAAACCTTCCGTTTTCTTTGCTTAATCGAGGCTAAAAGTCCCAAAAAACGCGCCTTCGGGACTATTCTTAAGAAGGTATTTATTACCTGCCTGGCTCTATTCGAAGCCAAATTCCTGTCTATAAACACAAGAAAGACATTTTTATAGGCGACTTAATTTTTACAAAATATCGGCAGGGAAGCGCACTCAAGCGTAAAAATCGCGTCAAGCGAATTAAGGGGGAGAGTTGGCAACATTGGAGATGGATACATGAGCAAAAAGATAGTAAAAGATGTAACCAAAGCCAATAAGATACGCAACAGCAAAACAAATATGAAGCTGGCTGCGCCCTTAGAGGCGGTACTAAGTCCCATAAACAGTTTTATGAATATGGAGACTTCCGGAGGCATAGTCCTCTTATTAGCTACCATAGTAGCACTCATTTGGGCTAACTCCATGCCTGAAAGTTACCTCGGCTTTTGGGGAACTCACGCTCGTATAGGCATAGGCTCTTTCAGTTTGGAGCATACCTTGCTTGAATGGGTCAACGACGGCTTAATGGCCATCTTCTTCTTGCAAGTCGGTTTGGAAATAAAACGCGAAATGCAAGTTGGTGACCTCTCCAGCTTCGGCCAGGCTATTTTGCCAGTTATTGCTGCTGCTGGAGGTATGCTGGTGCCAGCTATTCTCTTCAGTCTCTGCGCTATGGGCACTCCTTATACTCATGGCTGGGGCATTCCCGTAGCTACCGATATTGCCTTTGCTTTAGGCGTAATTACTATGCTTGGTAAGCGCGTACCTAACAGCTTGAAAGTCTTTTTGGTAGCTCTGGCCATTGCCGACGACTTGGGCGCAGTTTTAGTAATCGCTTTGTTCTATAGCAGCAATATTAACGTAGCTGCTTTAGTTTCAGCCTTAGCTGTATTCGCTATTCTACTTCTCCTCAACAAACTTGGAACCCGTTCCCTGATTGTATATTCTTTGGGCGGCATCGTCCTTTGGCTTTGTGTACTCCATTCTGGAATCCACGCTTCTTTAGCTGGCGTAATGTTGGCTATTACCATTCCCACCTGGACAGCTTTGGATAAAGATCGTTTAGCTAAAGCTATCGCTACCGTCAGAGATGTTTTGGACAAGCGCCCCGACAATGAAGAGGGAGCTATTGGTGACACTAAAGTAATTTCTGCTGTTGAATTTTTGCACGAAAATGCTTCCAAAGCATTGCCTCCTCTGGTAATTATGGAGCACTCTATTGGCACTTTCGTTTCCATGGTGATTATGCCACTATTTGCTTTAGCTAACAGCGGCGTTATTATTACCAAGCTTGACCCTGGTTTCTTAAGCGACACGATCACTCACGGTATTGCTTTAGGCTTAATTGTCGGTAAGCCAGTCGGTATCACTTTAGGTACCTTCCTTACTATTAAGTGCGGTTTGGCCAAGTTGCCTCGCGGTGCCAATTGGATTCAACTTTTCGGCGCCGGTATGCTTGGCGGCATTGGCTTTACTATGGCCTTGTTCGTATCTAACTTAGCTTTAGGTGCTGGTTCGCACTTGGATACCGCCAAATTGGCCATTCTTTGCTCTTCCACCACAGCCGGTATTTTAGGCTTTGTTTGGCTTTATCTCCATCCGCAAAAAACAGATGGACAGAACGGCGAATCAGCCGATCCGACTCCTGACAAAGCTACTGAAAAAGCAGTAGCTCCAGCTCAAGCCTAGTTAGAATCAGGCTCCTCGTCAGGTTGCTGCTTCTCCATAGTTACGCTCAATAAGCGGCTTACTCCGGGCTTATCCATAGTTACGCCGTAAAGCCGCTGAGCGAACTCCATCGTTTTGCGATTGTGAGTTACAATCAAAAATTGCGAAGAAGCAGCAAAATCGAGGAGCTTACGAGCTATTTTTTCTACATTAGCATCGTCCAGAGGGGCATCCAGCTCATCAAAAATAACTACTGGGCTGGGTTTATGCGTCAGCAAAGCAAATAGGAAAGAAATGGCCGACAAAGCTCTTTCTCCTGAAGAAAACAAAGTTAAATTCTGCATTTTTTTGCCAGGAGGACAAGCGCAAATATCTACGCCAGACTCCAACCAATCCTCAGGATCACATAGTTCTAGCTTGGCCCAGCCACCGCCAAAAATATTTTGGAAAATAGCTGAAAATGTACGGTTTACTTGATTAAATACTTGTTTAAAGCGCGTAACTAAAGCTTGATCCATTTCAGCTATAATGCGTCTAAAGCCCTCGGAAGCTTGCTCAATATCGCTTATTTGAGCATTTAATTCATCTAATCTAGCCTTAAGGCGCTCATATTCTTCACGCGCTCCCAAATTTACGCTGCCAAAATTGGCCAAATAATTGCGCAACTTAGATGCTTGCCCAGCCACCTCGGTGACATTAACTTCACCAAATTCTGGCGCTTGTGTATCATAATGGCTTTGAGCATAATCTTGCCAACGGGCTTGTTCAACCCTAAAACGCGATTGCCACGTCTCTTTATTAACTACGGCACTGCTTAAAGCTTCACCTAATTCACGCGCTTGCCTAGCAGCTTTAGCTTGTTCCTGGCGTATTTGCAACAATTTGCTATTTTCTTGTTCCAAAACCGAAGAAGCTTCTTCTAGCTCTTGAATAGCTTGACGCAAACGCTCTTGCTTCTCGGCAATAGAGCGCGTGAGGTTTTCTCCTTCGCTTTGAGTACGCACCTGAGCAGCCGCCAAACGTTGGGCTTCTGCTTGAGCTCTCTGGGCATCTTCATCCAGTTCGTCCAAATTGCGTTGCAAATTGCTTAACTCACGTTCCCTAGCCACCAGAGCTTCTTGAGCGTTTTTTAAGCGCATTTGTTCTTCAATTAAACGCACCTTTAAAGCGCTGCGCTTAGCCGTAAGCTGCGTCTCTTGCTCTACAGAAAGTGCTAAACGCTCATTTAATAAAATCCATTCTTGAGCCAAAGCTTCCAATTCTGCTTTGTGAGCAGAAAGAGTTTTTGCTCCTTCAGCTAAACCATCTTCAAGCGATTTTATTTCGCCATGCAAACGATCACGAATAGCTTGCAAGCGCATTTGTTCACGCTCAGCTCGCCTATTTTCAGCTTCCAAATCGGCTAATTCTTGTCTAGCTAAACGTTCTTCCTCAGTTAGAGTAACCGCTTGTGATTCGGCAGCTCCCAACTGCTGCTCTAGGCGCTCCTCCCGGCGGTTAAATTCGCTCAGCGTCTTTTCTAAATCGGCTAAATTGCGTCGCGCTTCCTCACAAGCTCTCATTCTCACGAACATGCCTGTCTTTTCCGTGCGGCTGACGCCACCAGTAACAGCGCCCACAGCCGAGAGAAACTCACCTTGCAAAGTCACTAAGTGAGGCCGCCGCCCTTTGAAACGATCGTAAAGGTTTAAAGCAGCCTCTAGATCTTTAACCACTAAAGTTTGACCTAAAATTTGGCTGAGCACTGGGCGCAACTTAGGCTCAAAATCTATAAGCTCCAGGGCATAGCCTACTACTCCCTGGCGAGTGGGCAAAGGTATGGGCTCACTTTCACGGCGCTGTAAATCTAAAGGCCAAAAAGTTACTCTGCCAGCCCGCTCCCTCTTTAAGCGCTCGACTAAACGCGAAGCTGCAGTGCGATCTTTAACAACTATGTCGTTAAGGCGGCCACCTAAAGCTACTTCCAAGGCAGTTTCCATGCCCTCATGAACTTTGACCAGTTCACCGATAACTCCAACTGTGCCCTGGTCTTGCCATTTCATAACCGCCTTAACTGGCAAAGGCACGCCCACTCGTTCTTCCAAGGCTGCTTCCAATTCCATAACCCTGCCATTCAAAGGGCGGCGGCGACGCTCCAACTCGGAGCGCTGCGAACGCAATTGCAAGAGTTCGCCTCGCAGCTCTTTTAAAAGTGCATTCCCTTTTTCTTTGCGCTCTTTGGCTTCAGCGCAGCGATCCAGCAAAGCCTGACGCTCTTGCAATAGTTCATTGACGCCTTCAGTTTCGCCTTGAAGCTCGGAAAGTTCTTGTCTAGCACTTTGCAAACGATTGCTATCTCGCTCAGCTTCGTTTTTTAATACTTCAGATTTTACACGCAGCTCTCTCTGTCGCTCTTCATTAGCTGCTAAAGACTCGCGGTAAGTGCGTCCTTGACCACCAACTTCCTGAGGTAATTCGGCCATTTTTTGTTGAATTTCTGAGCAAGCTTCCTGAGCCTGAGCACACTTCTGGCGCAGTTCCGGCATCTGCTCTTTGAGATGCACCAGCTCTTCATTTCTCTCTGCATAGCGGGAAGCTAAACTTTGAGAATGCTCAACAGCCGCTTGGGAATCACTCTCCAACTGGCTTAAACGTCGGCTGACGCCATCTTGAGAGGCCTTGGCAAAAGACAACTCTGCTTTTAAGTCGGCATTTTGACGGTGCAAAGAATCACGCTGAGCGCGACGTTCATTTTGCAATTTTTGCAAAGTCTCAACTTCTTCGGCAAGAGAACTTTGCCGCAAATCGGCTTCTTGAGAGCTTTCTTGTAAAGAAGCGGTTTTTTGAGCGGCTTCTTTAAAAGCCAACTCAGCTTTACGAAATTGAGCCCAAGTGAGCCGAGCTTCACAAAGTTGCAAATCATCCTGAGCCTTGCGATAGCGTTCGTAACGCGCCAAGGCTTTACTACTCTCAGAAGTACTTGTCTCAACTTCGGTGTGTAAATCGTGCAAACGCACTAAATTTTGTTGAGCTTGTTCTAGCTTGCGCACAGCCTCTTTGCGGCGAAAACGATAGCGATTAGTGCCAGCCGTTTCTTCCAACATTAGCCTGCGGTCTTTGGGATCGGACGAAAGTACCATATCGACTTCGCGAGCTCCCAAAATATAAAAGGAACCGGGGCCAACGCCTGAGCCCATCAAAAGCTCCTGAATGTCTTTTAAACGGCAGGAGACTTGGTTGATGTAATATTGTGATTCACCTTGACGATTGACTTTACGAGTTAGAGAAACTTCAGAAAAGTCGATAGGCAAAGTATGATCCTGATTATCAAAAGTTACGGTAACCTCGCAACTTTGGGCCGGACGACGTTCGGGAGAACCAGCAAAAATAAGTTCTTCTTGCTTAGCAGCGCGTAAATTTTTAGCGCTTTGCTCTCCTAGTACGTAACGCACCGCATCAGTTAAGTTAGATTTTCCGCTGCCATTAGGTCCTACAATAGCCATCAGGCCAGGAATAAATTCCAATTCTGTTTTATCGGCGAAAGTTTTAAATCCGCTCAGTTCCAGTCGTTTAAGAAACAAAGAAAAGCTCCACTTTTTAAGTTTTCAGTCGTGTTGTTCCGTTAAGCAGGCCCACAAGGCAGTCCTGTCAAATTTTTGCTTGCGTCTCCGGGTACAATTTTTGCGGCAGGTTTTACGCTAACTGCGGCGCACATTCCCCCTTATTTTGGAGAGAAGAAATAATCCCCGACGCTCCAGTTCAAAACAAAAGAAAGAAACGGAATGGCTAATATCACCGAAACTAAACATTCATTCGAAGATTTGCTTCCCGGCGCTCGTAATGCTGTGCACACTTGTTTAAATGTGCAACCTGGACAGCACATCCTCATTGTGGCCGACGAACATAGCCGTCGAATCAGCGACGCCATGGAGCTGGCCGCCAATGAAGTAGGCGCTTCTTGTCGGCGCGTTCTTGTTGAAGAATTAGGGCCGCGTCCTACTACCGCTTTCCCAGATTCATTCCTCAATTCATTAAAAGGCCTGGATGCAGCTATTTATTGCGTATTTCCCCAGCCTAACGAGTTGCCTTCGCGCATTCAATTTACCCGCGCTATAGAAGCCAACCATATTAAGTATGCCCACATGGTAGGCATTACCGAGGACATTATGTGCCAAGGCATGCGCGCCGACTACAAAAAAGTAGACGACGTCAGCAGAAGGTTGCTCAATTTGGCGCAAAAGTGCCGCACTGTCAAAGTAAAAAGTCGAGCCGGTACAGATTTATTAGGTACTTTTCGTCCCGATTACACTTGGCGCAAAACTAGTGGCATTATCGAAGAAGTATGGTCAAATTTGCCCGGCGGAGAAGTATTTACTTGTCCAGCTAGTGTAGATGGCATTTTTGTAGTTGACGGTACAGTAGGCGATCACTTTAGTGCCAAATACGGCGTTTTAAATAAAACGCCCATGACTTTAGAAATAGAAGGTGGCTACTTAAAAAAAGCTTACTGCGCTAATAAAGAGTTAGAAAGAGAATTTTTAGAATATTGCCATCGCCATCCCTACTCCGATCGAGTAGGTGAGTTTGCTATCGGTACCAACTTGGCTGTCTTCGAATTTACTGGCAACTTATTGCAAGACGAAAAAATGCCTGGCGTCCATATTGCTTTCGGCGATCCTTATGGAAGTCAGACTGGCGCTGATTGGTCTTGTATGACTCATGTAGACGTAATTACACGCTCCTGCGATATTTGGATTGACCAAGAACAAGTTATGCAACATGGTATCTTTATTTCCGAATCGTTGGGCATCGATTACGCTTATCTTTACAACGATCAGTCACTTATGGAAGTTTACTCTTCCAATCCTGGTTGGAAGGACAACTAATTTTCCCCAACTTACTCCCATATAGAGTCAGCTCAAGCCGCTCTTCTAAAGTTCAAGCAAACTTAAGAAAAGCGGTTTGGGCTTTTGTATATCAGGTAGCATAACAGCTCACACGGCAGGATCTTTGCCAACTCTAAAATAATATTTTGGGCAACTATGATTAACAGATATTCTCACACTCTTCCTTGGTCTGTTTCTAAGCTGGGTCAGCCCAGCGATTTGCCAGATGTACTCAGAGAAGATCTGCTACTAATCGTTCCTGTAGATCCTAGCAACATTTTTGCCACCTGGAACATTTCTTACCAAACTCAAAATCAGTTAGCAGCCAATTTGGGTGAGAACGCTTTTGCTTCCAGTCGCCTAGTAATTCGTTTAGAAGACATTACTAATAGCGAAGCTAGTCTCATCTACGACGTCAGCGGCCCCCATCGCTCTCGCTATCTTCCTGTCAGTCCAAGTTTAGTTAAAGAGAATAATTATATACGCCTTCGAGCTCAATTGGGCTATTTATCAGCGGACAACCAATTTTACACTATAACTGGAAGTAACGCCGTTTTGCTTCCCACAGGCCAATCTTGCGGCGTCCAGACGGAATTGCCTTCCATCTATACCGGAGCTTGCCATGTTGAGAATATAGGCTTAACCTCTGCCGATAGTTCGGAGCATTTAGCTAAACGCGTAACTATAGACTTAGAGAAGATGGCCAATTTGCTTGATTTACAACTGGGAAGAGCACCTATGCCAGAAGGGATTCATCCACAATTATGAGTTCTTTGCTGCCACCACTTAAAAATTCTTCTGGGTATTTGGCTATAGTGTTAAATGCCCACACTCCTTACATCCATCACATAAAGCCACAATTGCATAATGATGACTATTGGCTTTTTGATCACATTTTGGATAGTTATTTCCCGCTTTTAGACATGATGGAACGCCTTTATACAGAGGGCGTCCCCTATCGCTTAACTTTATCTTTATCGCCCACATTATTAGAGATGTTAGCTGATCCCCAAATTCAAGAGCGTTTCGATCGATATTTGGAGAAAAAAATTGGCCTAGCTGTACGTGAAGCGGATCGTTGTCTTTTTGAGCTAGAACTTAGCGAACTTGTCGATCACTATCTGACTAGATTGCGCTATTATCGAGACAAATTTAACTTTGTTTACAATAGACAGATTATCAGCGCCTTTGCCAAGCTGGCCAAAGATGGATGCTTAGAGCTAATTACCACAGGGGCCACTAGCTCAATTTTTCCTATTCTTTATCCTTACGGAGCTTTGGGACGAGCCCAAATAAAAGTAGGTATAGACACTTTTTACCGCCATTTCGGCTTTAAACCGCAGGGTTTTTGGTTGCCAGAATGTGCTTTCAATCCTGGCCTGGACAAATTGTTGGAAGAAAACGGCCTGAAGTATACTTATACAACGGTTTGCGAAAATGTGGGTGCCGTTCCTCACCCCAGCTTGGCTGCCGTCTCTCCTTTGCGCAACTTAAATAATTTTGTATTCTTTCCCGGCGACACCGACGCAGAACTGGAAGTATGGAGTGCCAAAAGCGGATATTATACGGACTTTAGCTATCGCAACGGCTTCCGAGATTTGTGTGACGAAGTGCCCGACTTAGATTTGAGCGATTTTATGCCCTCCAGCCAGGAGAAGCCCCAGACAGGCTTTCGCTACTTTAGCAACGGCCCAGCTGCTTCTTCCAAATACTACAATTTAGAGCAAGGCTGGTCGATGGCTAAAGTACACGCTAAGGCATTTGTTAGCAGTCGTTTGCGCAAGATCGAATGTTTAAAAAGTAAGCTAGCTCATCCACCTTTACAAACTTTAACTCTCAATACTGAGTTTTTAGGTTGCCTTTGGTACGAAGGCTACGTGTGGTTAGAACAAGTAATACGTTTAGTTGCCCAGCAAGCCGATAAGATAAGTCTGGCTTCTAGCGGCCAGTTATTGCAATATAGCGAAAATTTTGACTTTGCTATACCCAATATCGGTTCTTGGATGGACGGTGGCTTTGGGGCTAGGTGGCTCAATAGTGGCAATGATTGGCTAATTATTGCTTTAAGTTTAGCCTCGCGTCATATTTATGCCATGGTCGATATGGCTAAAAACAACGCAGATTTAGAGCCAGCAGTCAACCAGGCCTTGCGTGAGCTTATGTTGGCTCAATCGGCCGATTGGCCATTGTTACTTTCTTCCGGTCAAAATGTACAAACGGCCAGAAAGAAATTGCGCAACAATTTGGTGGCTTTCAATAAGCTATACGAAGACTGTTGCCAAGGCAGGGTAGATTTGGAGTCCTTGCGAAATTTGCAAAAGCGCACTCCGCTTTTTGCCGATTTAAACTATAAAGATTTCTTTTGTAGAGGTTAGAACTGTAGCTATGGAAGTAAGCAATATTGCATCTCAACATCAAAAAGTACTCAGCAACCTTACCGAGCTAAAAAATAGCACCGAAACTTTATTAGCCATTTGTCGTCAGGCCGCAGCCAATCCACTCGAAGCCCAAGCCAATAGAGCCGAAATATCGCGTAAAGCATCTTTATCTGTAGGTTTAGTAGAAGAACTGGCTTCTATTGTTGCTGACGAAACGTTACTTCAAGAGTATAAAAAATCGACTGCAAGTTTAGAGGTTTTAGTCAAAAAAATTACCGAAGCCCAGAGTGCCGAACAACTAAAAAAATTGGAAGAAGAGTCTCCTTCTGTAGTTAGCGCTTGGAGCGAATCTGTAGAAAAGCTCATTCGCCGTCTTTTGGCCACCCGATAGATCGTGTTTAAGAAACTTCTGAAGAGCAGTTGCTTCCATACCTTAGTTATAATTTGCGTAGCTGCTGGCCTAATTTTTACGATTATAAAGCGTGCTGACAAGCGCCAAGAGCAAATAGCTCAATTGGCTAACTTAGGGAAGAACACGGCGCCCACGACAACTCAAGTGGCTTCCTCAACCAATAGCAACACTCGCTTGGCGCTAACAGGCAATTTAGGTGGCACACTTCTGGCAGCATTGCTAAATAACAGCGAGTTTACTGTCAATACCATAGATAATGAAGCCAATATTATCAACAGTTTGCAAGTAGGCGACTGTGATTTTGCCGTTTTAGAGCTTAGTCAGATTGTAAAAATGGCAGCTTTAGGCGCCAATATTCAGGCTTTCTTTCCTTGCTATTCGGAAAGTAAAAGTTATGGTTTGGTAAGTAAGGCCGGAACTAACGGCCCTTGCCGCTCTTTGGCTTATGTTGCGGGTACGCCTAGCGAGTACTATTCGCTATTTTTATATAATTCACCAGCTTCAATACTAAGTTCTGACTTTAAGCATATACCAGTAGCTTCGGCAGAAAAAGCCATCAAGTTAGTTCAAAGTGGCGAAGTCGACGGAGTGTTACTTAATTCAGAAGACAAATTACCTTCTGGCTTAAAGTTTATCTCTAAGTTTAAGCCGCAAGTCTTCCACTATATGTTGGTTCGCCGTCAGCATTTTACAGGATACACCGCTTCTGTACCTCTCGATTCGGCTCAAAACCGCCTGGATAAAGCTTCTATTGAGCTTGTGAAGCTTCTCTTCAGTTTACAAGCTAGGATCCAAGATCAAGGTAAATACGGATTGCTGACTAGCAATTTGCGCCGTTCTAATCCTAGCGCCTTAGCCTCACTTAATCGCAAAATAAATAACGGTACTCTGAAATATATTGGCGCAAATTCCGACATTAGCCAATATCAAGAGCTTATTGCTGAAATTTTAATGGATTGGAAGCAAAGTCCAGAGTATAGCTTCCCTATTAAGCAATTATCAGACGAAACTATTAGGAACCGAGCCTTTAGTGTCGATTTCGCCTTATCTTGCCGTAACGCCCTACCTGGTGTTGGTGCCAGCGCCGTCCCTGGACTTTCGGAAGCTACTTCCAATGACAATTCCTCCAAGGTAGAGCAAGAGCCATCCGATTCTACTTCTCAACCGAGCACAGAAAGTGAAGAGCCATCTTCTCCGGACGAAACAGCACCTCAGGAAAAGCTTCCCTCTCCTTCGCCAGC
This sequence comes from Candidatus Bruticola papionis, assembly GCA_002407045.1. Lineage (GTDB taxonomy): Bacteria > Vulcanimicrobiota > Xenobia > Xenobiales > Xenobiaceae > Bruticola > Bruticola papionis. The sequence continues at coordinate 47,056 of DHKB01000035.1, forward strand.
TTCGACAACTTCTCCAGCCATTAAAGCTGATGCTAATGGGCCAGTCTCAGACAAAGAAATTTTTAAAGAAGAAATCGAGCAAGGCTTGCTTCCGGAAACTCCTTCGGTTTTGCCTGCCGCCCCCAAGGCTCCCCCTCTTCCCCAACAGAATCCTTAAAGTTGCCAAGCTCTTATAATTTGCCATTTAGCCTCAACTTAAGATAAAAATAAATCAGCCGCCCCTACAAAAAATGAGTGGGAGCGGCTGATTTTTTTATGGCGCTATAAAAGCCTAAACTTAGAAGTAAGGAGTACCCAACTTCATAGGTTCTACGCCAAATACTTTAGCTAAAGTAGCAGAAATATCAGCGAAAGTATCGCGAGTGCCTAAGTCTACTCCTCCGGGGATTTGTTTGGAGAAGACTAAAATAGGAGCATATTCGCGAGAATGATCGGTGCTAGGACTGGTGGGATCATTACCATGATCAGCGGTGAGCATGATCAAATCGTTGTCGCCCATTTTGTCCATAATGGTCTTTAAGTAGCCATCGAAGGTTTCTAAAGCCCTGGCAAAGCCGGGAGCATCCTGTCTGTGGCCGTAAAGCATATCAAAATCTTCAAAATTGGTGAAGATAAAGCGGCAATCGGTGTCCATAGCTTCCAAAGTAGCTTTAAAGTGCTCTTCGTTGCTCTGAGTGCGCTTTTTCCAAGCGAAACCGCGGCCATCGAAAACTTCCGGCACAACGCCAACACCGGCAACTTTAATGCCAGCAGCAGCTAAATGGTCAATAATATTTTCCGGAGGCTTAATGGGGAAATCTTTACGACGCTCGGTACGATGGAAAGCGCCAGGCTTACCTTCGAAAGGACGAGCAATAACGCGCTGCACACCATTATCGCCAACCAAAATTTCACGAGCGATACGACACATTTCGTAAAGACGCTCTACGGGAACAATGTCTTCATGACAAGCGATCTGGAATACACTATCGGCACTGGTATAAAGAATAGGTTTGCCAGTAGCCATATGTTCGGGGCCTAAATCATCAATAATTTTAGTGCCGGAAGCCGGATAGTTGCCCAAAACTTGAGTACCGATACGTTTTTCAAATTCGTCGATAATCTCTTTAGGGAAGCCATGAGGATAGGTAGGGAACGCTTTTTCTACAGTAACTCCCATCATTTCCCAGTGACCGGTGACGGTATCTTTACCGCCTAAAGAACGCTCGCGCTGCTTGCCGTAGCAACCGATAGGATGAGCCAAAGGAGCTCCGCCTACCAAAGTCAGAGCGTTACCTAAACCTAAGGAACGCAAAGTGGGAATAGAAATGCCGCCGACAGCTTTAGCCACGTTTACTAACGTGTTGCCGCACAGCTCGCCCTTATCACCAAAAAGCTCGGCGTCGGGGGCAGTACCAGCGCCGCAGCCATCCATAACTATAAGAATAGCTCTTTCGATCATGATGGCGGAAAAATTCCCAGAAAGGATGGTAATTCCTGCATAAACTAAGTTTGCTATTGAGCATAAAATTATAGAATAACGCCAAGCTCGTGCGCGGGAATAGGCAGCAAAGCTTGGCGTTTGGTTTTGACGATAAAAGGCTTATTTTTTTGAACCGTTTAGATATACGCAATGAACACTATTTTCATATAATTGTTTGCAGCTTATTTCAACCAGATGATGTTCATCATCATCTCCCCAATAGGCTCCGTCGATATGCTCGCTTTCCTCACTCAAATACCATTGTCTAACATTCATGAAAAGCTCAAGATCTTTTAGAGGCTTAAAAGCTACATCTTTTTCTATAAGAGGCTTAAAATCGATACGCCGAACTTCATTACCGGCAAAATGAATCAGCATAGTATAATCGGAAAAGGGTTCAAAAGGATTAGTAAAGCCTTCAAATTCTACAGTTTCCATGTCATCGACATTTTCTTCAACATCGTAACTTGCGTTATCGACATCTTCTTCGACATCACAACCCGATTCAATTTCTTCTGATTCAACCGTGTCCTCTTCACTATCTTGTGAAGAATGCGGGCGATGAGCACTACTTAATTTGTAGAGAGTTTGGGAATCAAACTTGATCTGACAATTATCTCCCCAACATAGACCTGCAGTATCTTCGTCAATAAATGTTTTGCGATCGAAAAGAAAATAACGAGGCTCTTTCAAAGGCTTCAACTTTTCATCTGCTTCTATAAGAGGTTCTAAATCAAAGTATCGCTCTGTTTTATCAGCAAATTTCAAACGGACAGTGCTGCTACCGCCAATGGTTCCGGTAATTTCGATTAGGGTAGTTTTAGGGACCTTGTCAATAAAGCGATTTATATAATTTTGACAAGCCTCAGGAAGGTCTTCCCTGGTGCAAAAGAGTGATACCAGAGAGAAGACAGTCCCAATATCAAATAGATAGACCTTTTTGTTAGCAACGTCAAC
>DHKB01000035.1:49614-61695 GCA_002407045.1 Candidatus Bruticola papionis
AAAGGCTTGCATTATTTTGTCCAATTCAAGCTGCAGCTTGGGACTCAATTGAATGTAACCTAAGTGCCGCTTATATGTGCGAGAATAAGCAATTTCATAAGTCATAAGTTGGCTATAGCTCCTTTTATCCAAGAAAAAAAAATAATTACTTTTCATATAAACAGTATATCCAAAATATATCATTACAAACCTAAGAAATTAACATCTTATACAATTAAACACTTTAATATACATACAAATATATATTACTAAAACAAATATTCATATTATATACATATAAAATGTACACATATACCATTAGTACACCTAATATTTTTTAACACCATTTATATGTTTTATATTTAACCCAAAAAAAATAACGCCAAGCTCGTGCTGGAATAGTAAGCACAGCTTGGCGTTAAATTAGTTTAGCGTAGAGTCAAAAGCTATTTAATGATAACCTTAACTCCTCCGCTGCGGCCGAAGACTTCGGGAGCGTACATTTCTTCAGCTTTGGCTGGCGGCACTACGAAAGTGCCTGGAGCTGTAGCGCGGCAAACGAAGGAATATTCATATTCGCCGCCGGGAAGAATGAGGCTAAAAGCTTCGGCTTTATCGTCGCGCAAGTTTTGATGGTCGAAAGGAGAACGCCAGAAGTAAGACCAGTAATATTTAGGTTTTACTTGTTCTTGGTCTTCAGGCAAGTCTTCAGTCATCTTGAGAGCGCTATTTAAGATCTCGCAACCGGCAGGCAACGGCACGCTTAAAGCGACATGAGCTCGGCGAGCCGGAGCTACCAGCTTAGTAGTACAGCGCACACGACTACCCAGCTTAAATTGCCAAGTATTGGCGTCTATACGCTGCACATCATTAGGATCGTCGGCGCCTTCATAGGTACGCACTACGGCAAAACCAGCTTCTAAAGGCTCCGGAGTAAGATCTTTAAGAGCATACTTCAAACCTAAGCGATAGTAGAGACGGCCTTGGCCTTTTTTCTCTAAAGTAACGTTGCCTTTTTCAGGGACAACGCTCATAGGTACATCGCTTATCTGATATTCATTGCTGCGGCCTTGATATTTGTGCTGACCTACGTAATCGGCCCCCAACCACATATTGACAGCAAAATCAGGCGTTACCGCTTCGTAAGTACGGAAATATTTATCTAAAGCCATAACAACCATCGCGTTGTCTTGCGTGGTACTCCAGTGACCGCGACGGCGACCATCAAGTAAAGAGCGCACCAACTTAGGAATTACGCTACTCTTAGGTTCGTCATACATCAGAGCGGAAAGGACTACAGCTTCATTTCTGAAGTTGGAGCTTAAGATCAAATAGCCATCATTGGTTTCTTCAAAAGTGCCAATATTGGCTTTACCAGCAGTTTCCACTACTTTATTGTTGATTTGACGTTTGATTTCAGCGACTAAAGCCTGATCATTAAACTTATCTTTAATAACAGGCAAATACCAACCTAAAGTATCAAGATAAACTTTAGACAGATCTTCCTTTTTAAGCTCGGTGTAGTTCTTAGTGACGTCGCGTCCAGCTTGCCATAAAACGTTATCAGCATAAGCAGCCACATTTAAGCGAGCTTGGCGCGAATATTGGCGACTATTAGTTTTATCATAGGCTTTGGCAGCATATTTCAAAGCGCGATCATACATTTTTTCGTCGACTTTGAAACCGTGAGCTTTGGCACTAACTAAAGCTTGAGCGCAATGTACGGAAACGAAAGGCAAAATAGACTTATCGGCAGTCCAGAAACCAAAACCACCATCATAGCTCTGACGCTTTTGCAATTCTTTAAGTGAAGAGGCCATATAGCCATTAATTTTTTCTTGACTAGGCAAACCTTCAGCTTTAAAGCTGCGCAAGACATCATTCAAATTGGCCAAGACAATAATGCGCGAAGCCAATTGCTCGGAGCAATTGAAAGGATATTCGCAAAGGTAGATAACCGCATCGGTCAATTCTTGCAAAGCTGTGGAGGAAGTAGAAATTTCTAAACCACCAAACTGGGTGAAAGAATCTTTAGGACGTTGCATAGGTTGCACTAAAGTTTGCTCGCCATCTACGGTACCGTAAGTAGCAAAGCCTTCGGTGGTGCAAGGAGTGTAAACGGGCAATTTGCATTGAGCGCTGTCGGCATAACGTCCGGAGGCAGCCGCTACTTGAATAACGGCTTGGCCAGCTTGCTCAGTTTCCATAGGAATAAGCACTTCGCGGCGGCTTTGGGCCGGCACTTGGCAAGTGTAAGCGCCAGGCTCAAGCACTTTTACGTTGGCAGCTCGAGCGGCAACTTGCACGCGCATATCCTGAGCGGTTTGGTTATGCAAAACTACTGGCAAGCTAAATTTGTCGCCAAAATTTAAGAAACGCGGAGCGCTGGGACGTACCATTAAAGGCAAACGAGCCGTTAAGCTGCTTTCACCTAAACCAAAGCGCGAATCTTTATCGGCTGCTACAGCTACTACGCGATAACGGGTTAAATTGTCAGGCAAAGTCACCATTTGGGTAATTTTGCCATTGGAGTCAGTTTGCAAAGCCGCCGCAAAAATAGCTAACGGATTAAAGTTGGAGCGCAAAGCAATAACGGAATTGCTCGCCCCAGAACTACTGTCGGCAGAAGCGGCCTCATCATAAGCGTCTTCTGTGGTAATTTCGCTTAAACTGACGCTCCTCGCAGCCTGAGCCATCATAGGAGCTTGGGCTGAATTCATCATGAAAATGCCCTCAGCCTTGGCGCCTTTATATTTCATGCCGACAGCTCTCATAGTCATGCCTTGCTCTTTATCAATATTTTGACTATTGAGCAAAACTAAAGAGCGCATATATTGAGCAGTAGTGTAAGGCCCGCATTTAGCATAGAAAGTCTTGATTGGGTCTTCAATGGAATATCCACTTAAAGCCCAAATGGAATCGTCAACTACTACTAAAGCAACTTCGGCACCAGCTACAGGCTTATTGTCACAATCAACTACACTGACAGTAACTTCAGTTTGTCCACCTGGCTCTAAACCTAAGTCTTTAGGCTCGGCTTTAACTTGCAGTTTTTTCTCTCTGGTGCTAACCGATAAATCTAAAGATGCGGTAGCGTAAGCCGGACGAGACGTGCCCTTAAGCTTGTTGCCTGCTAAATCGGCTTTACTGTCAGCGCCACTAACGGAAACCTTAAGTTGGAAACCAGGCAACCAGTTTTTGTCGATAGGAATTTGCAAAAGTGCATTAGTGCCATCAATTTTGAAAGCTTCACTCTTAGCAATACCGTTGCGTGAAATAGTATAAATGCCATGTTTAGCTACAAAAGGAGCTTGTACAGCTATTTCCGCAACCTGACCGGGCAAATATTCTTGGCGATCGGGAATAAGAGTAAGCTTTTGGGCTTCAACTTTATCTTTAATGGCATCGGCTGCTTGGAAATTGCCTATCCAAAGACGTACAGTACTTTCATTTAAACGGCCTTGTTCGTCGCGTACTTGAGCACGTACACGCCATAAACCAGGCTTGCTAAAAGGCATAGCCTTTTGTACAGATTTATCGGCAGAAATGAGCTCGTCGTTAATAACGTCCATTTCTTTTTCTTGCGCTTGGCCTTCAGAATCATAGACAGTTTCTATGCGAGCAATTTGCAAGCTGATTTTTTGCTTAGGTACGGCTTTACCGTCTAAGGTAGTGACAATAAAGTCTAAGTTGGGCTTAACCAATTGCTGGTAGCTAAATTTATCAGCTTTAATGCCGACATAAAGATCGGCCGGGTGGACTAAGAAGGAAGTACTACCAGACCAAGTCTGACGATTAACATCACTTACGGCCGCAGATACACTTAAAGTAACCGGAGTTGGAGGCAAATTGCGCCCTAAATCAATATCTATGGCACTTTTACCTAAACTATCGGTACTAACTTCCAAAGAATGAGAAACTGTTTCTTCATTGGCTTCATCCCAGAAACGTCCCCACCAAGGGCGCCACTGACCAAACGTAAAGCCATCCCAACCCGGAGGATTATAGGAAGCTTTTTTAGAGTTGGCTCGCCAAATAATAGGCGAAGAAGTGAGTACTCCACCGGCGAAATAGCTAGTTTTGGCTTCTACTGAAGCGCGATCATCCATAAAATAATCGGCAGCATCAGTTTTGACAACTACTTCAAATTCGGGACGACGAAATTCTTGAATGGAAATATCGTATCTATTACCTGATAAAGCCCAACCTTTACTATCACTTTCAGGCAAAGACAAGATAAGTTCAGCGTCACCTAAATTGATATTTTCCGGAAGTGTAATTTGGAAATCGAAGCCGCCACAAGCGGAAACGGTTGTAGAGCCATTGGCTACGGCAGCGCCACGAGGATCGAGCAATTTCCAATTAACTTGTTTAAAGTTGGGAGCCAACTTGACATTAGCTTCAGGAGCAACATCTAAAGAGCGCAACCAACCTTTTACACTGACAGTCTCTCCAGGACGATAGAGACCGCGATCATCAAAAATGTTGAAAATAACATTTTTGGCATTGCGCAACAAATGGTTGCCTGCAGCCACCGGAGCCAAAACTTTATCTTTGCCTTGGCTAACTAAGATGTAAGCCTCGTCTCTATTGGAGGACAGAACAGGCAAAACGGCTCGACCACTAGCGTCAGTACTAGCTTTATGTCCCTGTACTTCAACAGTAGCGCCAGAAACAGCTTGACCGGTTTTTAAATCAGTCACATAAACGTAGGTATGCTTATTATCACCCACGCTATCGACAGCTAAGGACGAAGCTTGCAACCAAATAGCTTTTGAAAAATAAGTATAGTCTTTGCGGCTTCCGGCTTCGATAGCCAAAAGAGCCAAGCAAGGGCCGTTGGTAAAGGCTTGAGCCACATCTATGAGAGTTTGTACATATTCGTTAGGCGAAGCTTTTACCTTAAAGTTTTTCTCCCAAACTAACTTACCTGCACCAGTATATTCGCCTAAATTTTTGAAATAAAGGGGTGTTTTTTCGGAGAAATCGGCAAAATTTACTCGAAAGAGTTTAGCTTTAAATTCTTTTACCGCTCCGGTATAAACTGAATAAACAGTGGGGCTATTAGGATCCAAAATATTAAAACGTCCACCGGGAGCATTTATATAAGCTTCCAGTTGACCGATTTTGAAGGTAATGGCTTTAGCTTTACTACCCAATTTTTGAGCATAAATGTCACAAATTTCAGGACTGAGCTTGACAGTATAATTTGTCTGAGCCTTTACCTCACCGCCAATAATTAGTGAAGCGCCAACAATAGAGACATTCATGCCTTCAAGTTTAGGACTTACACTTTTTACTAAATCGGCTACTTTCAGGCCTTTAGCATCCAAATCGTTATTAAAGTTGATATACCATTTATCATATACAGACAGCTTGCCATCGCGCCATTTTTGATCGGCGTTGGTGCTGACAATTTGTAAGGGCTCAAAGGTTTTGAAAGAAATGCTTTGCTCAGCTTCGGTAGTTAAAGGGCCTTCTAAAGCGGAGCTGCCCTTAAGCAAAATGATAGAATAATCGGTGTCAGCTTTTAAAGGTGCACTAGGACGAAAAGCAAGCCAACGCCCTTGAGGAGCTTCTTTTAAGACTTTGTAAGCTTGAGAATCTTTAGGTAATTGCTCTAAAGACAAAAATTCTAAGCCCACTCGCGCCGAAAGGAGGCCCTTTTGAGCTAAAGCTATCTGGTTGCGAAGTTTAGCCGAATCGATTCTTTGGTTGAAAATAGCGTAACAAACAGGTGTAGGGCCTACGCTGCGACCATTGGGATAAACTTCCGCAAATTTGAGTTTTTCAGTTTGGAAAGAAAATTTGTATTCTTTAGCAAGCGAACGACCGGCCACATCTTTTAAATTGGCTGGAACTGTAACTTCAAACTTAGAAGACATAGGCATATGGTGATCGGCAGGCTCAAAAATAGCTGTTTTTGTGCCTAACCAACGCCAATGGCCCTTTACTTCCGGCTTAATTTGAGCAGGAATAAGGGCGTCAGAAACATCAACTCCACTCAGTTCGATTATGGGCTGACTAAAAGTTAAAGTTATACCGGGAACAGCTTGGACAGCACCTTCAGGAGAGAAACGCTCTAGAACTGTCGGCGGAGCCGTAGGAGCAATAGTTTGCTCATAAGAAATGGACATTTCTTCCCGGGGAGGGAAAGAAACTTGCACCGTCTGACCACCGCGAGGAGCGGGAATAGAATCGGCCCGACGCTTAAATTCTTGTTGCAAAGATGTGCTTTTAGGTAAAGCTGGTAAACGTTGCAACAATTTTTCTTTGCTATCAGTTTCTAAAGGCGTACAATTAGTGTTCGTTGGCTCTGCAGAGCTAACTAGCGCCTTTCCCTCCCCCGGAACGAGAGTGAAATCAAAATTGTTCACGTTATGCTGACCTCCGCTATCAGGTTTTTCTCTGGAAACGGCCTGCTGAAAATTCAGACAGGCCCAGAGCGCCAGAGGGAGGATCAGCGCCATAAAGAGGACTACTTTCCTGAACATCATATCGATGTACCTCCAATAGTGCTTATTATTTGGCCTTAGCTCAAATCAGTGGATACCTGAGAATTATCAATTGAAAGCAACAAAATAGCCGAGTGTTTCGGCAACACTCGGGGAAAAGGCAAAATATATAGTTTTTTTTTCCGAGTTAGCTTAACACAGCTCCTTTTTCTTGTGCCCTGTCGAAGACCAATTTACGCAATTTTTCATAAACATCGTCGATAGAATCGGGATTGAGCGCCGGCACTTCCAACCAAGAGGGAGCATGTTCTTTGACTTCCAAAACACGGAACTCTAAGACGCCTTTATAAATAGCCCTGTCGTTTTCAGCAGGCAATTTGCCTAACATAGACATAACTAAACCACCGACAGTTTCAGCCTTTTCGTTTTTGAAGTTATCTTCAAGCTTGTCTATAACTAATTTCATATGTTCTTTAGCAGCTTGTTTGGCAGCTTCATCTATAAAATCATCCAGCTCCAGTTCTTCTATTTCATCTTGAACTAATTCGTCCAAACGCTGATTGAGGCGCTGCTCCCCTATTTGTAAGAGCAAAGTGCGGCCCAATTCGTGGCGCAAAATTTTCTCTCGCTGAGGGCGAAGTTTTTGACTCAGAACTTCGTTGACATTAAAGCTAAGTTCTTCTTCCAAAGCTTCAGTCATATCTTCAATGAGATCTTCTAAGGAGACAACTCCTTCTACTTCCCAACTCTTGCAACCTAAGTCGAAGCTGACAGCTTGGCGCTCTTCGCCTTCAAACTCGTCGTAAACGTAGCCCACAACTTCTTCAAAAAGATCTTCCATAGTGACGATACCAGCTATACCGCCTTTTTCGTCAACTACAGCTGCCATATGCACCGATTGAGCACACATTTCTTTGAAGGCTACATCCAAAGTGACCAATTCATGAATAATAGGATAAGGCTGACTGTGCAAACGCACCGGATCTTGACCTTTGCCATCACGCATAGCTCGGTAAAGATCGCGCACCAAGACCATACTATTAGTATCGTCCAAATCTTCTTCATATACAGGATAGCGACTGCAACGGTATTTGCGTACATGGCGCAACGCTTCCTGAACTGTGGTGCTTCCTTCAAAAGCCAAAACTTGGGTGCGAGGCACCATAACGCTGCGCACAATTTCGTCGCCGAAATGGAGCCATTCTCTGGCCCAATCGCCAGCTTCATCATCAATTAAACGCTCATTTTGGAAAGTTTCCAAGGCGCGGTCTAAAGTTTCTTTAGAGACATGCTGACTTAAGTCTTTTTGGACAGGGATATCCATACAATGGAGCGCCCAGTTGGTCATGTGAGTCAACATTAAAGCCAACCAATGAAGCAATTTATTGCTTACACACATAAAACCATAAGTCAGTTGGGCAGCTTGTACAGGCTTATGTAAAGCAGCCGTCTTGGGGATCATCTCACCAGCCACAACGTGTATATAAGTTAAGAGCAGCAAAGATAGAATAGAAGCAGCTCCATGAACTGTGGCGTGCATAGGAGTTCCAGCTAAGCCAATATTAAAATGTTCGGCAAATTTGATAAAAAGGCCAGCCAAAGCATGCTCACTATAAACACCTAAGCCTAAGCTGGAGCAAGTGACGCCCACTTGGATCACGGTCACATAATTATCGAATTTTACCGAGTCATTTTTTACGTCTAAAATATGACTAGCCCAATTGGCTTTTTTGCCCTTGGCCTTGGCTTCATCAATAATATTACGCAATTCGAGTGGCTTAATGTTCAATAAAGCAAACTCGGCAGCTACGTAAGCAGCGTTAATGATAATTAAAACGGCAATAACGCCCAGCTGAATGAGAATATCATAAATCTCAGCCATTGCTTAACGCACCTCCTTTTGTTTGCTCAAAGGCGCTTCTTTGGCACTGAGGCCGTTGGAAGTGCCGGAATGAGTACTGTTTTTGGAGCGTTTCTTGCCTTCTTTTTTGCTGCTGGAAGCAGCGGCATATTTAACGTCGGCTTCATCGATAATATTATTGCCAGACAAAATTTCCAGTAAATCTTCCAAAGTAAGAACGCCTAAAACTTGTCTCTTTTCATCCTCTACAATAGCCATAGAAGCATATTTTTCTTTCATTTCTTCTCTGACATCATCAAGTTCGTCACTTAAGCGGCAATGTAACAACGAATCACGTTTGACAAAACCGTGAGGAAAAAGGATCTCACTTTGAGCTCGATCATTGGCGTAGTTTTCAGCCATCTTGGCCGCACGTTTATTTTTACGCTCGATAGCTTTTCTGTGCTCGGGACGCAACTTCAATTCGAGCTGGGTTTCTGCATCGATCTTCTTGATGGCTTCTTCGCGCTCGTTATCTATATTTTGTTGAGTTTTCTGGTCACGAGCAGCAAAAATAGCATCACATTCTTTCAAAGTGAGCTCATGCATATGCTTATGACCACTCTCGCGCAAAGCTTCTTCAAAAAGGCCATCGGCTAAAGCCAAGCCTACATCTTTAATGTGAACTAAACCAATAATTAAAGAGCTATTTTCACCGCTTCCGTATACAGGCAAACGACTATAGGGACTCTTATCAAAAATGCTTTCAACTTCAGCGATGCTATTTGATTCGCGTAAATAAATCAATTCGTGAGGCTTTAATTCTTCGGCGCTGGGAGTATTTTTAGCAGCTTCACCATCATCTTTTATTTTAACTCTTACCGCAAAGCGAATCGGCGTCGCTTTATACTCGGGAGAGTCGGTTTTCCCATTTTCAGAGCCGTTTTTATGAGTTTCATCTTTGCCAGCTTCAGTTATGGGATAAGGAATAAAAACATCAGAGACGTGTTTATTGGGAAACTTTAAAGAAGAAGTGACGCGCTGACGCTCGGTAGCTCCGATAAAGCCAGTCTCGGCACTAATATTAGTCATAGTTATGAGATCTTTTAAGCTAGCCGAGTGGCTGTGTTGGCTGTCGAGATCGACAAAATGCTTTACCACAAACAAACCGGACACATTTAGGAAATTGACTGCCCAGCCGAAGTGGCGCAAGAACCAGTCTACAGTGCCAATGCAACCAAAAGCGATACCTTCGGTATTGCGAGTAGCCACAGACTTGGGAATAAGCTCACCAACGACTACTTGTAAGCAAGTGAAAAAGACCACCAAAGCGATTCGAGTGACCTGAGCAGCGCTGGCTTTATCCATGCCAAAAAAGTAAGTAAAGGGGACAATACAATACTCTGCCAAGTATTTCTCGCCTATAGCACCGATAAGCAAGCTGGCAACAGTAATGATAATTTGACAAGCGGCCACACAGTGGTCTAGAGAGTAGTTGTCTTGGATATGCGGCAAAAGGCGCATAGCCCTTTTATGATTAGGGTCTTTTTTATTGTTGGCAGCAAACTTAATGCGTTCTTTATCAACTGCCACAATGGCAAACTCAGCCGCTACTGCAATGGCAGTGGCTAAAAGCAAAACAACTATACAAGTTACGGCAAAAAAAAGCGTATACATGGGCGGAAACAGGTTCCGACTCAATTCCTCCTATTGGCCTATAAAAACCAAAACATAAAACCCGATAGTATTAAGCCAAGTTTAGCTCTTCCCTTTATTTTTTTTGTTTAAGACAAAATTAAACAGCTTAAGCCCTTGGATAGGCAAGATTCAACCAACGTAGGAACGAGCAAGCAGCCGCGCCCTGTGCCTATAGGGGGAATTAGTAAATATAAAGAGAAAAAGCCCGAAGCTTTTGTGCCTATTTTTAGATGAGGAGTTCTTCACAAAATTACCATGAATAACGATACCAATGCCCAAGCTATAGCTAATGATCACGTTGTAGGAATCAACTACATTCTTACCGACAAAGACGGCAAGATTCTTGATCAGTCCGAAGGCGAGCCTTTAGAGTACTTGCACGGCCATCACAACATTATTGTCGGCTTAGAGAAAGCTCTCGAAGGGCACAAAGTAGGTGACAAATTTAAGGTCACTATCCCTGCCAAAGAAGCTTACGGCGAGCGTGATCCCGAGCGTATTTTCGATGTAGATAGAGCCGACCTTGGCAGCGCCGGTGAACCTAAAGTGGGTATGATGGCTCGCTTGAGCACCAACCAAGGTATGATCGTAGCCCGTATTATTGAAGTATCTTCCGAGAAGGTCGTCTTTGATGCCAACCATCCTATGGCCGGCGTAGATCTCACTTTCGAAGTAGAAGTAGTCAGCTTGCGTCCCGGAACTAAAGAAGAGATCGCTCAGGGAAGCCTCCACTCCAGCTGCGGCGGCGATTGCCACTCTTGCGGCGGCTGCCACTAACGCACTTTCACGCGCTCTAAGCTTTAAAAAGCCTAAGCGCAACATAATTCGGTTTTTATAATTAAAAGGAGCGCCGCAAGAGTTTATGTACGACGAATCAGCTCAAAATGGCAACATGTATGAAAACGGATCAGCTCTCTCAGCTGCTTCGTCGTTCGACACTGCCGCTAAGGAGAAAACGCCACAAGCTAGCGCAACTCCTACAAATGCAGCTGTACATGCTTCAGCATCGTTAGGCTCATCGGCGCCTTCCTTTTCTTGGCAAAAAAACGCCAGCACAGCCTCTCCTGCTTCAGCTTCCGAGATGGCATCTACTCCAAGTCTGAATCCTCGTCTCCAAGTGGGAGGAGCTGCTACTTCTTCGACTGTTCCTACTTTGTCTTCCAACGTGGAAACACGTCGCGCAAATTCTTCGATTAGTCCTAGGTTGCGCTACACCAGTCAATCTAGACGCACAGCAGCTCCCATTCAAGAGACTTCACCCGAAGCTAAAGCGGCGCTGGCTTTAGAAAAACCAAGTTTGCTTTCTTCTACTCAACTTCAAGCAGAAGCAACTACTCTTCCCTATCAATCACAAGCCTCCCAACACTTAAATCGTTTGGAAAGCCCCTCCCACCATACAGCGGCGCCGCCCCCCAATGACCAGTCGCGTACGACCACAACTTTAGGTGTACAAGCCCAAACGCAGCGTAGCACTACGCCTACTTTAGGAGCGCAGCCCCAAACTCAGCGAGCCGCTGCCCCGGCCTTAGGAGCACAACCCTACCAGCCACGCACGGCTGCTACTTTAGGTGTGCAAACCCAAACTCAGAGAGCCGCAGCCCCGGCTTTAGGAGCGCAGCCTTATCAGCCACGCACGGCTGCTACTTTAGGTGCGCAAACCCAAGTACAGCGGGCCACCGCGCCTACTTTGGGAGCGCAGCCCCAAACTCAGCGGGCCGAGGCCCCCGCCTTAGGAGCACAGCCTTATCAGCCGCGCACGGCTGCTACTTTGGGTGCACAAACACAAACGCAACGGACAAGTGCGCTCACTTTAGGAACGCAAACCAAAACTCAACGAGCCGAGGCCCCCGCCTTAGGAGCGCAGCCCTACCAACCGCGCACGGCCGCTACTTTGGGAACGCACACTCAAGCACAGCGTACTACTGCACCAACTTTAGGAGCGCAAGCCCAAATTCAGCGGGCCGAGGCCCCGGCCTTAGGAACACAGCCTTACCAACCGCGCACGGCCGCTGCTTTAGGAACGCACACTCAAGCACAGCGTACAGCTGCGCCTACTTTAGGAGCGCAAACACAAACTCAGCGAGCCGCAGCTACCACCTTAGGAGCACA
>DHKB01000003.1 GCA_002407045.1 Candidatus Bruticola papionis
TCAGCTTTTTTTAAGCCGACAGCTTCTATTTCGTCGCCCTCTTGTTGCCTACGCCGCAAATCTTTTATGGTAAAAATCATCTTGACAATTAATAAAAGGCAAACCATCAAGATAAAAAATGCCGTCATTACAGTCATTTCGTTTAGCCCAAACTTTCTAAAGTATGTTCATACGGCCCAAGAAAAGGCTATAACATAAAAGTTCATAGCCTCAAGCGCAAAGCCTTCTCCAAATTCAGTCATTTTTAAGTGAATAGTCTCCTCAAATTCGCAAAAAAAAGAAATTTATAGCGGAAACATAAACGAAACTTTTTAGCTTTAAATTAAGTGTCAAAGTTAAAGGTAGCTTTGTTGCAGTCCAAGGCGCTGATATACTAAAATCAAGCCAAAATTAACTAAAATAATACGAGGTGAAAATGCGTAAATATGCAGGAAAAGTCAATTTTCTTTGGCTGTTTTTAGTTACCGCTATTATCGCTGGGCTTTTTGCAGCTCCAGCTATAGCCAAAAAGAAATATGACTATAACGATAAGAAATTTGATAAGTATCGCGATCCCAACTTGTGCGGAAGCGTAGTTACTTCACGTCCTGGGCGCAGTGCCATTGACGTACCTTACGAGCCTTTAGATTCTTGCGAAGTAACTGTGCAAGAAACTAAACAAAAAGCCGTAACCGACTCTCAAGGCGTTTTTTACTTTAAAGTTAAGCCCGGTCAATATACTTTGATGGTACAAAAAGCCGGTGTAGGTATGGTCACTAAAAGCGTTACCGTTCCCAAAGGTCCGGGCGAAAGAGCTATGGTTACCGTTATTCTCAATCCGGGCATGAACCCTGGCAATACTATGTCTAACGGTATGCAAGGCGTACGCGCTCCTATAGATCCTGGTACAGCCTATATTTGTTTAGCTGCTAAAGCCGGTCAGGGTGCTCCCGCTGGCAGTAGCACTTCCTATAACGCGCCTCCAGTTACAACCACTCAGTCCTACGCCCAAATGCTTCTTTTGGGCCAAGGCAACCCCTTCGGTATCAACAATACTATGGCCCAAAATGCCCAAATGCCTACTCAATTGGGTAGCGCCCAAGACATGATGACGGCCATGCAAGGCTCTACCTTTAGTGCCAACCCCAATTCTTTAATGATCATGAACGGCAACGCTCCTGGCAATCCCAACTATAAATCGTTGGGTACTCAACCATTCTGGGCCGCTTTCAATGCCTCAGGAACCAGACTTTATATCAGCACCTCCGACCGCATGATCCAAATTTACGACACCGCTAACGACAATCAATTACTTACTTCCATCCCGGCCGGCGGCATTGTCACCGATTTGCGCATGGCCCAAAATGGCAACTATATTATCGCTACAGTTATGAGCGCTTCCCCTAGCGTTATTTTAATTGACCCAGTCAGTAACGCTCCCCAACGCTCTATCGTCTTACCGCGTATGCGTACCGGTGAAGCTGGCCAACCTCGCGCCGCCGTTATCAATCGCGAAGGCACGCGCATGTTTGTAGCTATGGGCACCACCTCTTCCGGTGAGCTTTTAGCTATCAACCTCTCTACTGGCATTCCCGAAAAAGCCTTGCCTGTAGGCGCCAATCCTTGTGGCATGGAGCTTTCTCCCGACGGACGTTTCCTCTATGTAGCCAACTCTGGTTCCGGCGATCTCTCTGTAATCGACGCTTGGACTTTCCAAGAAATGGGACGTGTCCGTGTAGGCGTCAATCCTCAGCGTGTAGCTATTACACCCGACGGCTCCAAAGTATTTGTCACCAATAAAGGTTCCGACAACGTTACCGTCCTTAATGGTCAAAACCAGTCACCTATTGCCACAGTTCCGGTAGGTAAAGGGCCGGTGGGCATTGCTTGCACCTCCGATGGCAGCAAAGTCTTTGTGGCTTGTACTGGCAGCAGCAATATCAGCATCTTAGATGGCCACAGCGGCGGCGTAATCAATACCAGCTCACCTATGCCTCAATCCACTCCCTGGGGCATAGCCGTATGTCCTTAAGCTAACTTCTAAGTCAGGCCTAGGCATTTTCACGACATGCTAAAGGCCTGGCTTTTTATGCTAGGCGACCATTTTTATCTTCCGTCTAACATATAAACGAAAAAGAAGAGCTCTACCCGCATAAAAAGTGAGTAGAGCCCTTCTTTATATTAAAAAGCTGTAACTGAACAGATTAAGCTAAACAACTAGGAGCAAGCTCATTAAAAGTAGACTCATATCTATTTTTGAAAGCGTCCATAGTAAAGCTATAATTCTGGGTGCCTAAATGTTCCACAGCATAGGCGCCGCAAACGCTGCCTAATTGAGCAGACGTTTTTAAAGACAGACCGTGAATCAAACCATAAATTAAGCCGCCGCGGAAAGCGTCACCAGCGCCAGTAGGATCGACAGCTTCAACCTTAACGGGATCGATATGCAAAATTTCACCCTTGTTGGTGTAAACGGTGCTGCCCTCGCCACCCTTAGTGACAATAATAACTTCAACTAACTCGTTAAGCTGACTCTGGGTTAAGCCAGTCTTATCCAAGAAAAGTGAGAATTCGTAGTCATTGACGATTAAAGCCTTGGCGCCTTTAACATCGGCTAAAAGCTGTTCACCAGAGAAAGCGATCACTTGGAAAGAAGGATCGTAAATAAAAGGAATACCAGCTTTTCTAGCTTCTTCGCAATGCTGGTTCATAGCTTTGGGATCATCGGGAGAGATAATAGCCAACTTGGTTTGCTTAGTAGCAAACTTGCTCAAATCTAAATTGTGAGCTTCGGCCATAGCACCGACGCTGACGAAGGTGAGCTGGTTGTCACATTTGTCGGCGCAGACGGTGCATGTAGCAGTCAATTCATCTTCATAAATGGCAATGCAAGAAGTATCTACTCCTCTATTTTCGAGGTAGAAACGATACTGCTCAAAATCTCCGCCTGCAGTGGCCACTACGCGGGGATGTTCTCCCAACATAGCCAAAGCGTTGGCGATATTGCCAGCGCAGCCGCCGCGCTCTTTGCGGGCTCGCTCAGTTAAGAACGACAAATTTATAGAATCTAAACGCTCAGGCAGAATGTGCTCTTTGAAAAGCCCGGCATAGCGCATAATAAAATCGAACGCCAACGAGCCGGCAACCAAAATACTACCAGTCGTCTCAAATTTATTCTGAGCAGCGACCATTATAAAAAACCTCGCATAACAAACTAGGTCTGCCTTTAAAAGGCAAAAAAACAAACAGTGTGACCCTTTCGAACAGGTGGGCCTTTTACCTTCCCAAGCCAAAAACACTTTTAGAGACAATTAGCCAAGCGAAGGCACAAAAAAATCGACCTAAAGCCAATCACAACTTAAGGCCGATTCTTCATCTTAATATTCAACATCTACCGAAGGAGCAAAATCGCTGTCGTCCATATGGAAAGCTGAATCGTCGCCTTCTTCTCCATAGTAGGTGGGCTCGTCATCGATTACTTCTTCTTTGGGAGGAGCAACTTCAGGCTCAGTCTTCTTTGCAGAAGCAGATTTAGTAACTCCTTTGGCCTGACCTTTATTAGTTGTTTTAGACTTAGACTGAGCAGTCTGGGCTGATTTTAAAGCTTCAGTCCGTAGGCTATAATCTTCGGCAGCAGACTTTTTGTCAGTCTTACTCGAAACAGCAGCCCCACTGTATCCTTTAGACTTGCTTGCAGAATTATCTAAATTATTGGAAACAGCGGACGCCGGCTCGGTAACACGGCGACCAGGTTCTTCAGCGGCCCCTTCCTCGTTCTTATTGATACGATGGAACAAAAAGAGGGCGAATACCGAAAGAGCTATCACGACAATCATAAAACTCAGTACAGTATATTTGCCACCACCTTGGAACCAAGCTACAAAGCCGCGCCAAGAATTGCGTTCTTGCTGGCTTTCTTCAACCAACTTGGCATAAGTTTCAGCTGGACTTAGATGGCCAGAATTTTCCAAGGAGTCGCCAGACTCGGCTCCAGGAGCACCTCCGCCTAAAGTAGCATTGGGGTTGGAACTGCGACGCGAAGCCAACAAAACATCGCTCAAGCTGCCTTCACGGCGATCTACTCCAGAATTGGTACCATAGCCGGAAAATGGCGAATTGTTTTGCGTCCCAAAGCCGCCAGTCTGGCTCATTAAATTGGTCTGAGCTCCGAAACCGCCCGTCTGGCCGAAAGTATTGGTGCGAGCTCCGAGCCCCGGTTGTTGCCCCTGGTAGCCGCCATAAGGACTCTGTCCCTGAAAGCCACTGTTGCCTAAATTGGTATTGCCAAAGCCAGCTTGCTGACCTTGGAAGCCACCATAGGGGCTCTGCCCTTGAAAACCGCTATTGCCCAAATTGGTATTGCCAAAGCCAGGCTGCTGGCCTTGATAGCCACCATAAGGGCTCTGCCCTTGGAAACCGCTATTGCCCAAATTGGTATTGCCAAAGCCAGCTTGCTGGCCTTGATAGCCACCATAAGGGCTCTGCCCCTGAAAACCGCCGCCGTAATTTTGAGAAGTAGTGCCAAACGGGCCTTGCGGACTTCTGTTTACCGAAGTGCCATCTCCGTAGCCTTGAGCACTTAAACTAGGCGGAGTATCGTACTTTTTGGGAGCCGTTCTGCCAGTAGAAGTAGGCGTAGGCTTGGCCCTCCTATAAGGGCTGATATTGGTACCGCGAC
The DNA here is from genome assembly GCA_002407045.1 of Candidatus Bruticola papionis. GTDB lineage: Bacteria > Vulcanimicrobiota > Xenobia > Xenobiales > Xenobiaceae > Bruticola > Bruticola papionis. The sequence goes on from DHKB01000003.1 coordinate 4,658, forward strand.
GCATAGCCAAAGCACTGGGCCGACGATGAACCACGGTTGCAGGATCTAGATGATCGCCATTAAGGGCATTGTCAAATTTTAGACCTAGCCCTCCGTTTTTATTGTCGTAACCTGAGCTGTTCACAACTCCCTCGCCATCAACTCTGAAATATTGATATGTAGTATCCTAATATTATTTGGGTTATCCTTCTTGTCAGCTTTTTTCCATAAACTGACTTTTATTGCCTCTTGATTACTCTATTTATAACGACTTGGCCCCTTGCGCTTAGCTACTGGCACACTTTCCAGCAATTCTATAAGCGACTTGCCTTCAGTTGTCGTTTCTATCTCTTCCTCTTCGGGAGGCACAGTCTCTCTACCACTGCGATCGTCTTCAAGGTTGGCCGCCTCGCGAACGTATCCGCCAAAATCGTCATTGGAATTGGCTCGTGCCGACGATCTGTAGCTGCCACCAGCTTCGTGAAGGACTTCCTTTTTCTGAGCAGCACCTTTGTGACCGCGCCCAACAGGCAAAGGTAAAACCGTATTTTTGGAAGCCGAAGTTCCCAGGTGCACAGCACTAACAGGAGCACTATAAACAGAAGCTGTTCCCGTTCCGAAGTTGGGGGCGGCAGGCGGCGTGGCACCCGCTGCTGGTGTAGGACGAAGGCCGGGAATATAGGGCCTAGGCTCGGAAGCAGCTTCGTGTGGTTGTGCTTTGTAAGGACGAAGAGGAGAAGTAGGTATAGCCAATTGCAACTTGGCAGCAGGCCCTTCAGCAGCGGCCTTAGCGGGCGCAGTGTTAACGGGCGCAGCGTTATCTATACCAATAGGCGGCGCAGAAGCTTGCGTCGGCATGGTGGCAGCAGCCCCGGCAGAAGCAGAGCGGCGACCAGGGACATAAGGCTGGTGTTTGGGAGCCGCTTTGCGAGGTGGACTTTGATAAGGACGAAGTGGAGAAACGGGCAAAGCAGCTGGCTGTTCGGCATTTGTAGGTGCGGCCATAGGCAAAGGCTCGGCTTCTCCAGGAGCTAGATGACGAGCATTGCAACTTTCGTTGGCGTCAGTCGGCTGAGCGGCGGCCGGAACTTGGCCTAAGCAGGCAGCTAAAGTGCCATCCAAAGCGGCCACACCTTCAGGATCACATTCATCAAGGCCGGGAGCCAGTAAAGTGATCCCGAACAACTTGTTACTCTTAAACTTTTTCTTGTTGGTAGGACGTTTTTTACAAACTGCCTCACTGCCAACCTCTTCTTGGGCAGCCTTTTCTTCTTGCTTTTGATTAAAGGCCTTCGAGCGGGCCTTAATACCTTGAGAGACGCCTTTAAGCTGTTCTTGTTCGCGTCGAGCCCTTATTTTGGCCTTGAGGCCGCCGGTCTGGCCAGAGCCTTCGCCCCTATCGCCACTTACTTTGGACGCCTGTCCTTCAGCCGAGCTCAAATGTCTTTTTTGCTTAAGACGCGGCTTGCTCCAACCTTGCTGATCCGAACTTTGTGTCTCATCATATGCCATATCAAATGTCCGCTCCGACGAATATTTTTAGTTGGCAGCCTCGGCCGCAGCGGCGTCAGCTAAATTTACTTACAACGAAAAAACAACTGACCAGTCTATATTGTACCACATTAGACACTAAAACAGAATAACCGTCTCCGTCCCTCTCAAGCTTATTTCAGGGCAAAATCAGTTTTACTGCACTAAAAAACAGGATAAAGATGCAGTATATTAGAAGTTATACTGACTGTTCAACCTGCGCAATGGAGAGGATAAAAAAATGCTTTTAGTTGGTAACGGAAGACTTATCACCCGTGATAACAACGGTTTCTACGAGAATGGCGCTGTAGCCATCGAAGGAAACATCATCAAAGAAGTGGGCGATTTTACAGCTCTCAAGGCTAAATATAGCGATGCCCAATTTATTGATGCCAAAGGCGGCGTTATTATGCCCGGCCTTATCAACGCTCACAACCACATTTACAGCGCTTTTGCCCGTGGCCTTTCTCTTACTAATTACAGCCCTAAGAATTTCAACGATATTCTCGAGGGAATGTGGTGGAGAATCGACCGTAAACTCACCTTGGAAAACGATCTTCTCTCCGCTTACGCAGTCTTCACCGATTGCATTAAAAACGGCGTCACCACTATTTTCGATCACCACGCCAGCTACGGCGACATCCCTTACAGCCTCGACCAGATCGTCAAGCCCGCCAAAGAATTAGGCGTACGCGCTTGCGTATGTTACGAAGTATCCGACCGCGATGGTCAGCAGAAAATGGAAGAATCCGTTTTCGAAAATGAGCGCATGATCAACGAAGCCGCCAAAGACGACTCCGATATGATCCACGCTATGATGGGCTTACACGCTGCTTTCACCTTGAGCGACAAGACCTTAGCCTTCTGTGCTGATCACAAAGGACGCGAAGCCGGTTACCACATTCACGTCGCCGAAGGCCCTTCTGACGTTTCCGATTCCTTGCACAAATATGGCAAACGCATCGTCGAGCGCCTCTATGAGCAAAATATTTTAGGCGAAAAGACTTTAGCCATTCACTGCGTCCACGTCAGCCCCGCCGAAATGCACTTACTTAAAGAGACCAACACTATGGTCGTCCACAACCCCGAATCAAATATGGGTAACGCTGTAGGTTGCGGCCCCGTTATCCAGCTCTTCAAAGAAGGACTCACCTTAGGCTTAGGTACCGACGGCTACACCAACGATATGTTGGAAAGCTACAAAGTGGGCAACATTATCCACAAGCACCACCTTTGCGATCCTACTGTAGCTTGGGGCGAAATTCCCGCTATGCTCTTTGAGAATAACGCCAAGATCGCGGCTCGCTTCTTCCGCAAACCTTTAGGCGTACTCAAAGAAGGAGCCTATGCTGACGTAATCGTTACCGACTACGATCCTCTCACTCCCATGAATGGCACTAATTGCAATGGCCATATCCTCTTCGGTATGAACGGACGCTCCGTCACTCACACCATTTGTAATGGTAAAGTGCTCATGGCCGACCGCAAGATCTTGGTGGCCGACGAAGTCGACTTAATGAAGCAATGCCGCGCCAGCGCCGCCAAGCTTTGGGAAGCTGTCAACGCTTAATTTTACCTAATTTTTTATCTACTACCTACCAATATTTAAGGAGTTTTCTTACATGTCCGACAGAATGACGCCCTTTGCCTTTGGCCCCTTAATGAACCGCATCCTCAACGAGTATGCACAAAAGGGCACCGTCTTCTCCATCAACCATCCCTTCAAGCCCGCAGCCAAAAAGCTAGAAATCTTTGGTGAGTCTTTAGAGACCCCCTTTGGCCCTGCCGCTGGCCCTCACACCCAGCTGAGCCAAAATATTATCGCCGCTTACTTCGCTGGCAGCCGCTTCTTCGAGCTTAAAACTGTGCAAACTTTGGACGGCGAAGATTTGCCCGTAGCCAAGCCTTGTATTGCTGCCAACGACGAGTGCTACAACGTAGAATGGTCTACCGAGCTTCGCGTTCAAGACGCTTTTGGCGAATATGTTAAAGCTTGGTGGGCTTTGAAACTTTTAAGCGCTCAATTCGGCTGGGGCGATCCTAACGGCTTCGTCTTCAACATGAGCGTAGGCTACGATTTTAAAGGCATTTGCTCTCCCAAGATCGACAACTTCATTGAAGGCTTAAAAGACGCTTCCAAAACTGAAGTTTGGCAAGAATGCCGCCAGTGGACTTTAGATAATTTAGATCGTTTGCCCAACGTCAGCGCCGAATATGTCGAAAAAATCAATCCTCATATTTGCCGCTCTATTACTCTTTCCACCTTGCACGGCTGCCCGCCCCAGGAAATTGAGCGCATTGCTTCTTACCTCATCGAGACCAAAAAGCTCAACACTTTCGTAAAGTGCAACCCTACTTTGCTGGGCTACGAATTTGCTCGCCGCACTTTGGACAAGATGGGCTTCGACTATATCGAGTTTGACGATCACCACTTCAAGGCCGACTTGCAATGGAGCGACGCTGTACCTATGTTCACTCGCTTGCTCAAATTGGCCGGTGAAAATGGCGTCAGCTTCGGCTTGAAGCTCACCAATACGTTCCCTGTAGACATTGCTCACAAAGAGTTGCCTGGCAACGAAATGTACATGAGCGGTCGTTCCCTCTATCCTTTGACCATGGAATTGGCCAAGCGTATTAGCCAGACCTTTGACGGCAATATGCGCATTTCTTACTCTGGCGGCGCCGACGCTTTGAATATCGTTTCTTTATTCAAAGCTAACATTTGGCCCATCACCTTGGCTACCACTTTGCTTAAACCCGGCGGTTATCAGCGTTGCACTCAGATTGCCGAAGAGCTCGTAAAAGAAGAGTACAAGCCTTTTGACAGCGTCAAAGTCGGTATGATCAGCACTATGGCCGAAGATGCTCGCACCAACGCTCGCAACCTCAAAGCCATTAAGCCTTTGCCTTCTCGCAAAATTGAAGAAAAAGTGCCTCGCTTCCGTTGCTTCATCTCTCCTTGCAGCCACGGTTGCCCCATCCACCAGGATATTCCTGAATATATCAGCTTAGTCGGTCAGGGCCGCCACTTGGAAGCTTTACGTTTAATCACCGCCAAGAATCCTTTGCCCTTCATTACCGGAACTATTTGCCCTCACAATTGCCAAACCAAGTGCACCCGCAACTTCTATGAAGATGCCGTACACATTCGCCAAGCCAAATTGCAAGCTGCTCGCGGTGGCTTCGAAGAGCTTTTAGCCGAAATTAAGGCCGAAACCGCTAAGCGCATCTTGGCTGCCGACGCTCCCAGAGTAGCTGTCGTCGGTGGTGGCCCCGCTGGTATGGCTGCAGCCTTCTTGCTGGCTCGTCAGAATTGCCGCGTGACCGTCTTCGAGAAGAGCGCCAAACTCGGCGGTATCGTCTCTTGGGTCATTCCTCAGTTCCGCATTTCCGATTGTGCCATTAAGCGCGACGCCGAACTTTTGGAAGCTATGGGCTGTGAAATTAAGCTCAACAGCGCCGCTCCCGCTTTGGCCGAGCTCAAAAAAGCTGGCTTCAACAAAGTTATTTACGCTATCGGCGCCTACAAGCCCGGACAGCTCCGCTTAGCTAAAGGCAAAGCCATTAACGTAATTGACTTCTTACGTCAAGCCAAAGCTGGCGAAGTAGAAGGCTTAGGCGAAGATATAATCGTCGTCGGCGGCGGCAACACCGCTATGGATGCAGCCCGCGCTGCCAAGAGAATCGACGGCGTTAAGAACGTGAAGTTGGTCTATCGTCGTACCCGCCGCTATATGCCTGCCGACGAAGAAGAGTTGGCTTTGGCTTTGGAAGATGGCGTAGAATTTGCCGAATTGTTGGCTCCCAAATCCTTAGAAGACGGCAAGCTCATTTGCCGCAAAGTCGTCTTGGGCAAGGCTGACGAATCTGGTCGTCGCGCTCCTGTTGAAACTGAAGAAGAAGTAGCTTTGCCTTGCAGTGCTTTAATTGCGGCTGTCGGTGAAAAAGTCGAAGGCGAATTCTTCCAGGCTCAGGGCTTAGAGCTCAACGAGCGCGGAGCTGTCGCTTTACACGAAGACTTGAGCGCCGTTTCTGACGCTGACGTTTACGTAATCGGCGACGCCAAGAAGGGCCCCGCTACCGTAGTTGAAGGCATTGCCGACGCTACCAAAGCCGCCCAAGCTATTGTCGGCGCTTACACTTACGCTGTTCCTCAAGCTAGCGAAATTCGCGTTAAAGAGATTTATGCCAAACACGGCTTAATGATTCCTTACGTCCAAGCTACTCAGGAAAATCAGCGTTGCTTATCTTGCAACACCGTATGCACCAATTGCGTCCAGGCTTGCCCCAACCGCGCTTATGTGCCCATTGAAGTTGAAGGCGAAAAGATGCCCGTCATCCTCCATATCGACCAAATGTGCAACTACTGCGGCAATTGCACGACCTTCTGCCCCTACAACAGCGATCCGTTCCGCGAGAAGCTCAATCTCTTTGCTACTCTTAAAGAGTTCCAAGAGAGCGACTTGCCCGGTTTCTTCCGTGTAGAAAAGAACGTTTATGAAATTCGTTTAGCCGAACCCGGTAGCGAAAGACGTATCGTATTAAGGCAAGATGAGGTTCGCCAAAACTTAGAAAAATTCGTAAAGAATTTAGAAGAGAAATATCTCCAAATCGAAGATGACGGAGAAGCTAAGTTGGAAAAACTCTTGAAAACTTTGGAAGAGAAATATCTCTGGCTCTTCTAGTTAGTTGATAGAAATTATTTATCAAGCTTAGTTTGAAGCTATAAGCTCAATTGCAGCTTGGTAAGTTTTGACAAAAGATGGAGGCTGTCTAATTTTGCGCAAAGATTGGGCAGCCTTTAATTTTACTTAGGAGGCTCTTAACTTGTTGGATCGAGACAATTCACGTATGTGTAATTCTGGGTATACTCCCAACTGTTGGGAAAAGCACTTAGCTGACGGCCGTTTGCAATGTACGCTCTGTCCGCGTGAATGCCAATTAGCTGCCAATCAACACGGTTTCTGTTACATTCGCCAAAATAATGGCGAACATATCGTCAATACTTCCTTTGGCTTAACTACCGGCGCAGCTATCGATCCTATAGAAAAGAAGCCTCTCTACCACTTTATGCCCCAAAGCCGAGTGTTATCTTTTGGCACTTTAGGATGCAATATGGGCTGTAAATTTTGCCAAAATTCACACATTACCAAAGATTGCCGCGAAAAGGAATTAGGCTTGCCTATGCCTCCACAGAAAGTAGGCCTTATCGCTTTAAATTATCAAAGCGACAGCGTAGCTTTCACTTATAACGATCCCATTATTTGGGCTGATTATGCTATTGAAAGTGCCAAAGTTTGCCATTCTTTGGGTTTGCGTACTGTAGCGGTAACAGCCGGCTATATCAATCCTAAGCCGCGCATTGAATTTTTTTCCCACATGGACGCAGCCAATATCGACTTAAAAGCTTTCAATCCCAAGTTTTATAAAGACTATTGCCAAGCCGATATTAAGCCGATTCTGGATACGATTATCTATGTTAAAGAGCATACCAAATGTTGGCTGGAGCTAACTACTTTAATTATTCCTGGCTTAAATGATTCAGAGCAAGAAATAAAAGATTTAAGTCGCTGGATCTACAAAGAGTTGGGCCCAGACGTCCCGCTCCACTTAAGCGCTTTCCATCCGGCTCACCTTATGCGCGAGAGAGAAAATACTCCACCAGAGACTTTATTTAAAGCTAGAAAAATAGCTTTAGAAGTCGGCTTGCACTACGTTTACACAGGCAATATTGCCGATCCAGCCAGCCAATCCACATACTGCACAAAATGCGGCCGCTTACTTATTGAGCGCTTGCTCAATTTAATTGAGTACAAAGACTTCGACGCTGAAAAAGCTTGCTGCCGAGCTTGCGCCACGCCATTGCCTGGAGTATTTGCATGAAGTTTGCTTTCAATATGGAAAGCGATCTCCACTATGTGTGTAGTCTTCTCGTCTATATAGCTCAAGAGACTAACAACTATATTTCAGATGTTATTAAGCTTTTTCCCAAAAAAGAACTTACCAAGCAATTAAAATTTGCCCATATAAACCATTGCCTAGCTATTGAAGAAGTTGTGGAAGACATCGTCGGTAAGCTTAATATTCCCAATGGTAATTTTTATGGATTGGGCAAAGAGTTCGAATATGTTACTTTGGGAGACATTTATAAGGCTTTTGTTATCTCATACTACCTAAACTATAGGCACAAACTTAATTTGGAATTAGAAGATGCTCTTTATAACGTTCTCTCATCTCCGATTAGTAAAACAGTAGACCAACTTTCCTTTGGCGATATTAAAAGCTAACATGCACCAATTAGGATCGATACTAACTAAGCGTTTGCGACTGAACTTCAATGATAATTTTGGTTTACAAGAATGTTGGAGCCAAGAAGTCTCTCTCATGTCCTATAATATGGAAGGGACTGTAAATTTTATCGTAACAGAATGCTCTATTGAGGATTTTTTCTGGTTAGGAGAAGTCTTTGAAGACGTAGCTAAAGAAACAAAAAGCCAGGCTTTTGTTGAATGTTTATACAAGAAGCTTGCCACAATTACTGAAGCTGAATACAATAGCCAAGTTTTTTCAATAAATTTCAGGCAACTTGATATTAGCTATACAGAATACATTAAACAGTTAACAGACGATATAACCTACGCTGATGGACAATTGTAGATTGTTTCTGTCAGCTTGCGCCTAAAAAGGCAGCTTGTCCTTATAGTCAAGCTGTTTTTTTTGTGAGATAGTTAAGCTATCACTTAGGAAAGTAGAGCCCTATTTTATGACATATAAAAAAATATGCCACACTTTGTGCTTAACTCTAGCTATAGTCACCATTTTCTTCTGCTCGGTTTGTAATGCAAAAGCGTCTGCACAAGCTGAAGAGCAGCAAGCTTTAGCTACTTTTGAACATTTCCTTAAATTGGGCGGCCAGGGAGATCCTAGCGCTTGGAATTTACTTAGCGCAGAAGGCCAGAAAATAGCTTTAGAAATAGTTGCTCAAGGTTATATAGAAGAAATGGCCGAGAATAATGCTGAGGAAGCTGGCCAAATTGATATTGATGAATTGATCGAAAAATTGCGCGGCGAAATGGAGAATCCGGACAGTGAAATTGCCAGAATGCTTTGGGAAGGCCTAAAAGAAGATATAGCCACTTTAGATAATGGCAAAACAGCTTCTACTTGGAAAGCAAAAATTGAGGGGAATAAAGCCTTTTTGACGCCTCCAGATGGCGATGACCCTATGCAAATGGTAAAAGAAAACGGTCAATGGAAAGTGGGTATTTTTGAAACTTTGCGCCAAATAGGTATACTCTAAGATAAAATTTGAGCTGAGGGGAAACAAATATCTAAACTTGCTTATGTGCTGAAGCAAGTTCTTAAATGGAGTTTAAAAAACAATTATGTTAAAAAAAATTAGTCTTTTGTTGGCTTTTTTAGCCATTACTTGCTTGCTTTCCGCTTGTAGCGGCGGCAGCCAAGACACTACAGCAGTAAGCGCCGAATATGAAACCTTTATGAAATTATGCCATAGTGGCAACAGCGAAGTTTGGCAGCATCTCACCAAAGAGAGTCGCCGACAAATTGTCGACAACTTCGTCCAATTTGAAATTCAGCAAAAACATTCTAAAGAGAATCCGCAAGTTTTAGCTTCTCAAGCTGAGCAAAAATTGAGCAGTGGCTCCGATCAAAGCGCCCAAGAAGGCTTAAAAAATTTTTGCAAAGAGATAACTAACTTTTATTACGATTTACAAATTGGCAAGCATGGCACAGCTGTCAAAGTTGATGGTGATTTTGCTGAAGTAGTCAATGAAGACAAGATGAAATATTTAGAGATGCATAAAGAGGACGGCGTTTGGAAAGTTGCTGCTATCGAAAGCCGCACTACGCGCTTTTCTAAGCGTCACTTTGGATCGAAAAAGAAATAGCTTTTATTCAGGGATAACTTTTACTATGAATAGAAAAATCAGCCTCAGTTTAAGCTTGGCCTTGGCTTTATGTTTAACTTCCGCTTGTGCGGTAAAAAATGACGATTCAGCTTCTTTCAAGCCACAATCTAAGCCAGCGGCCGTTACCGCAATTTCTGCTAATGCCGATGAATATAACAATCAAACAGAAAAAGAAGCGGCCAAGGCCAATTTACAAGCCTTTTTCCGCTGTGCTAAAGCTGAAGATCCTCGTGCCTGGTTTTACCTTACCGATGAAAGTCAAGCTACAGTTAATAAGTTCTTAGCTCGAGCCACCAGTTTAGCCGACAAAAAGATTGCCGCTCAGAAAAACAATCAAGAATTGGCTGCTGAAATTGCTGTCGAAATGCAAGATCCTACTTCCAAAACTGCCACCAGTTTTTGGCAAGAGAAAGGCCAAGCTATAGCCGACGAATATGCTGTTTTCGATCCAGAATTAGCTGACCTTAGCATAGAAATTAAAGGCGGCGCTGCCAAAATTATCAATAAAAAAAATCCGCATTTGCTTTTAACTATGTATAGGCAAAGAGGCTTTTGGAAAATAGCTGCCGACTTGCAATCTTCTAAAACTTCTTTCGATATGCAAACTTCCGACTACGGAACTAAGTGCGCTTTATTTAACGCCAAAGCAGAAACTGAAGCTGTCAAGAAGTGCTTTAGTGAAGGTTTGCAATATGCCAAAAACGGCGACGCCAAATTATGGAATCTTTTAGACAACCAATGCAAAGAAGGCATTTATTCTTTCTTTATCGTCAATATGAATGATGGCGCCGAGCTCGATGCTACCAAAGTTCAAGAGCTTAAAAATCAAATAGCTCAAGCTTTTAATGAGCCTGATTCAGAATTGGCTAAAGAATTTTGCCAAGCTAGAGGGCAAGTCTTTGTGAAGAATTACGGACAAATAGACCTTAATAAAGGGCAAACCGAGATAAACGTAATTGGCGATTATGCCGAACTTGTCGATAAAAAAAGCGGCCAAGTGCTTTTAGGTTTTTATAAACAAGACAAAATATGGAAAATGGCCGTGCGTAAAATTTAGTTATTTTTCGCTATTCCATGAAAAAAGCGACTTGGAGGCAAAATTCCAAGTCGCTTTCTTTTACATTAAATTATGGCTAAACCAATTATTGCTGTTCCATAGCGCTAAGGGCATCGACTTTCCATTGGCCATTTTCTTTAATCATAGTTAAAGAAGTTGCACTTCCAGGGCCTCTAATAATAGCTGTATTACCACTAACTACAGCTGTCAGCTCCACATTGCTGACATCTTCTGTAGGAAAATATTTACTAGCTTCAGTCCAACAAGCTTTGGCCATTTCGCTATTAGGCTTAGCCAATTCAACTTTTATTAACCGCACCAAATCTTGACGGGATAAGCCTTCCTTTTGCATTAAAGCCTGGCCATCAGCATCAGCCAAAACGGCATCAGCACTCATTTGGGCAAAAAGATCTTGACTCTCAGCAGTAAAGTAATTCCAAGCTCTGCCGTCTTGCGTTTGAGCATATTTTACAAAAGTTTTAAATGCATTGATAGCCGCAGCTTCTTCACCTTGGGCAGCTTGAGCTAAACAAGGCAAAAATAACGCAAGAATAATGGCTATAGCTATCGATATAGATTTTGAATAATTTTTTATTTTATTGGTTACAAATATCATGAAAGTAGGCTCGACTTTATAAAGTGGTAACCTGATTATCCCACAAAAAAAGCAGCTCGACTATAAGTACAAGCTGCCTTTTTATATGTAAGCTAACGAAAATGCTCTAAAGCTGCCCATTGGCACATGCCATATTATACAAGCCGTCTAACGCTCATAGCCATTATCAGTATTGATAGAAGCTTGAATAGAACTTATTAAATCAAGCTTATAAGCATTGCCCTCTTTGACTACGGCATAATATCCTTGAGTATTGGTGCCCTTGGTGTAATTGAACATTACATTTTTCTCTTTATTTACGCCAATTCTAAAATCACTTAAAATGATTTGGCCATTGCGATAATAAGGATGAGCGGTAGCGCCATATTGCATAGTGGCCCAACATTTTTTGGCAAAATCACTACTCGTATTGCTAAGCTCTTTTTCCACCATGTAAGAGACTTCACGAGCATTGCCGCGCACAGCTCCGCTAGAAATTAAACTTTGAGCAATTTGCAAAGAAATAGCCTGTTTGGAATAAGCGCTTAAATAGTTCCAAACTAAGGGATTCTTCTCAAAGTAATACTTCAGTCCCATTTGTAATACTTGGCTGGCTTGTTGTTTAATTCTAGCTTCTTCAGCCGGAGTAAGTCCATTATTAATAAAGCTGTCACCACTATTTTTCCAGTGTTGAGCGTAGGCAACTGAGCTGCAAACCAGCCCAACAAACATTAGGAAACTACCAAGGAATAAACAGATTTTTTTCATATTAAAAACCTCCTTAGCTGTCGAAGCGCCGTCTAGGCTGCCTCTTTTTTATTGTTCTAATTCCAATTTAGAATTGATAATATCAACCTTCCATTGCGACTTTTCTTTTACCAAAACGAAAGTGCGCGAGCCTATAGTAACAATCTCTTTATCAACATTTTTCTTAGAGGAAAGCTTATCTAAATCGAGCTTATCAAAGTCGATCTTGTATTCCATTTCGCCAAATGTGCCTATAAAATAAGCTTGCCAGAAAATTTTGGCCACTTGGTTGTCCGGCTCTTCAAAAAGGGCACGCATATTTTCTTTGAGCTTAGCTTCTGACTCAACTTTCTCGTCGGGATTGTTTTTGTGCCAAGCTTCGGCCATAGTGTCGATAATATATTGTTGACTTTCGGAAGTAATAATATTCCATGCTTCCGAGGAGCGCTCGTTGGCAATAGCGGCAAATTTGGCTAAAGTACCTGGCACAGTATTGGCAAAGGCTTTAAGATCGTAAACTTTACTAAAAGTTAAGCTGGGACGGAAAAAGGCTTGCTGATATTGGCTGTAATAGATAGGAGCCAAAGCAGAGCTAGGCTCTTCAATTTTTAATTCATATTTAGTAGCTTGAAGGTCTTCTAAAGTAACAGTCTTGCCGCTGCCCGCCTCCTCTGCGTATGCTCCACCGCTTAAGGCGCTCAAAACGGCCCCCACAACCATTACTTGCCATATTTTTCTCATTATTCTGCTCCAATTTGTAATAACGCGCGATTTAGTATTGATTCTCTACCGATCTGCTGCTCAATTTGCTAAAATGTTCAACGTATGTGCAAACAAGTCTTTCAACTGGCCGCCCCTTTTCCGGCCAAAGGTGACCAGCCTCAAGCTATCGATAATCTGGTCAAAAGTCTGCAGGAAGGCAAGCGCTTTGTCACTCTTTTGGGCGCTACTGGCACAGGCAAAACCTTTACAGTAGCTTCCGTAATTGCTCGCTTGGGGCGCCCCGCTTTAGTTATCAGCCACAACAAAACCTTAGCAGCCCAGCTTACTGCCGAATTTAAAGAATTTTTCCCTAAAAATGCCGTTGAGTATTTTGTCTCCTACTTCGATTACTATCGCCCCGAAGCATATATGCCACAAACTGATAGTTATATCGAAAAAGAATCTTCTCTCAACGATGAATTAGATAGATTGCGCCACTCAGCTATTCAAGCTGCTATAAACAGGCCTGATACTTTGTGCGTTTCTTCAGTTTCTTGCATTTACGGCTTAGGCAATCCCGAAGATTACAAGCGTATGCTTTTAGTTTTCCGTCCCGGCCAAGAGATGGATCGCGAGGCTTTACTGCGCCAATTGGTAGATATGTTTTACACTCGCTGCGATATACTCAGCAGTGGCACTTTCCGCTTAAATGGCGAAACTTTGGATATATATCCAGTTGACGAAAATAAAATTTACCGCATTGAGTTCTTCGGCGATGAAGTAGATCGCATGTACGAATTGGATCCACTCAATTTTAACGTCGTTTCCAAGCCCGAACGCATTGTGGTTTCTCCAGCCAAAATTTACGTTCTTCCTCACGAAAAAATGGAAAAAGCCATCAATTCTATTAGAGAAGAGCTTACCGAGCACTTAAAAACTTTGCGCCAAGAAGGCAAATTGCTAGAAGCTGAGCGCATAGAGCAGCGCACCAACTACGACTTAGAAGTGTTGCAAGAATTGGGCTATTGTCCAGGCATTGAGAATTATTCCCGCCATTTAACTGGCAGAAAGCCTGGAGAGCCTCCCTATACTTTATTAGATTATTTTCCCAAAGATTTGATCGTTTTTATCGATGAATCACATGTGGCTATTCCCCAATTGCAAGCTATGTTAGCTGGCGACCAAGCCCGCAAGCGCAGCTTAGTTGAATTTGGCTTCCGCTTGCCTTCAGCTTTCGACAATCGCCCTTTATCTTTTGAAGAATTTTTGCAAAAAGTCGGCCAAGTAGTGTTTATTAGCGCAACTCCCGGCCCCTTTGAGATGGACAATTCGGAACTAATTGTTGAGCAAATTATCCGCCCCACCGGTTTAGTCGATCCCGAAGTTGAGGTGCGTCCTATTCAAGGTCAAATTGACGACTTGGTCGATGAAATAAGAAAAAGAACCGCTCAAAACGAGCGCACTTTAGTGACTACTTTAACCAAGAAAATGGCCGAAGATCTAACCGAATATTTGGCCAATTTAGATATTCGCGTCAAATATTTGCATTCGGACGTCGATACTTTAGAGCGCGTTGAAATTTTGCGCGACTTGCGTCTGGGCCGCTTCGACGTTTTGGTAGGTATCAACTTATTGCGCGAAGGTCTGGACTTGCCCGAAGTTTCTTTAGTAGCTATTCTAGATGCCGACAAAGAGGGCTTTTTGCGCTCTAATACCAGCTTAATCCAAACTATAGGCCGCGCCGCCCGCAATGTAAGTGGCAGTGTTATTTTGTACGCCGATAAAATAACCAAATCTATGCAAGCGGCTATGGAAGAAACGGCTCGCCGTCGCGCTATACAAATGGCCTACAATAAAGAGCACCACATTGTGCCGCAAACTATCAATAAAGCGGTTAAAGATATTTTAGGCATGGTTAGCTCCGGCAGCCGCACCAACGAAGAAGCGTCCCACACAAAAGGCGAAACAACCGAACTCGACGACAGTTTCTTTGCTTCGCCAGAAGAGCGCAGCCGTATGGATATTGCCCAATTGCGCACTTTAATCGACAAAGTAGAAGAAGCTATGCTTAAAGCCGCTTCTGAAATGCAATTTGAGACGGCTGCCGCTTTGCGCGATCAAATGTACTCTTTAAAAAGGCAATTAAGTTCCATCTTGGAAGGACTGCCCGCTGCCGCTGCCTTAGAGCTAGCCGAAAGCGACAAGAGTTTTCCTCTTAAACGGCGCAAGAAAACCGAAACGGCGGCAAAATCATCAGTTGCAACTGATAATAAAAAAAGCAGAGCGCGACAGCGCAAAATCTAATAACAAACGAAAAGAATATGGCTTTAGAAGAAATCATCATTAAAGGGGCGCGGGAAAACAATTTAAAAAATGTCAATTTAACTATTCCGCGCGATAAAATGACCGTAGTTACCGGCCTTTCCGGTTCGGGCAAATCGTCTCTAGTTTTTGATACCATTTACGCTGAGGGGCGCCGCCGCTATATGGAATCGCTCTCCTCTTACGCCCGTCAATTTTTGGGCCGCCTGGACAAGCCGGACGTAGATAGCGTAGACGGCCTCTCGCCAGCAATTTCTATCGATCAAAAAGGCACTTCAGCTAACCCGCGCTCTACTGTGGGCACAGTTACCGAAATTTATGATTATTTGCGTTTACTTTACGCTAGGGCCGGCTTGCCCCATTGCCCTCAATGCGGCCGCGAAATATTTCCTCAAACTCTGGACCAAATTGTAGACATAATTTTTAATAATCCTGAAGGTTCAAAATTTAATATTTTGGCTCCTTTGGTACGCGGCCGCAAAGGTCAATTCCAAAAATTGTTGCAAGACACGCTCAATAAAGGCTTCAGCCGCGTCAGAATCGACGGTGACATTATCCGCCTAGACGACGAAGGCGATTTGCCCCACCTAGATCGTTACGTTATTCACAATATAGAAATAGTCGTCGACCGCATTGTCGTCAAGCCTGCTGCCCGCCATCGCATTGCCGAATCGGTAGAGCTAGCTTTGAAATTGGGTGAAGGCGTCATTTTATTGCAAAATTTAGCTGGCGGCGAGCAACTTTACAGCCAGAATTTGGCTTGCTTAGAATGCGGTCTCTCTTTTGCAAAATTGGAACCGCGCCTCTTTTCTTTTAACTCACCTTTCGGAGCTTGCCCTGAATGCAGCGGCTTAGGTTTTGTTTCTAAGCTGGACTTAAATTTAGTTATTCCCGACCCAAGCTTAAGTTTAAATGAAGGTGCTTTGGCTCCCTGGGGCAAGCCTATCCATTCGCTGCGCTACCACATGCGCGAAACTTGGTTTTGGAGCCAGGCCGAAAAATTGGCCGAGCTAGGACTAATCGATTTAGATAAGCCTTGGCAAGATCTTAAAGATGAAGAAAAGCATTTAATCTTGCATGGTTGTCAGGCTAATGGCTACGTGCCAGCCTTTGCCGGCGCTTTGCCTATGCTAGAAAAGCGCTACCAAGAAGCCAACTCGGAATGGGCTATAGAAGAACTGAACCAATTTCGCGTCAATTCTGTCTGTCCAGCTTGCAACGGCGCTCGCTTAAAGCCAGAAGCTCGCTGCGTTACTGTTGACGGCTTAACTATTGCCCAATTATGTGCCAAATCTATTGTCAAAGCACAGCAATGGCTAGAGAGTTTAACTTTATCGGAAAAGAATCAAGCTATTGCCAAACCTATAGTACGCGAACTTAAAGCCCGCTTCCAATTTTTAATCAATGTTGGCTTAGATTATTTGAGCTTGGATCGAGCCGCCTCTACTCTTTCCGGAGGCGAAGCTCAGCGCATTCGTTTAGCTACCCAAATTGGCTCTGGTTTGGTAGGCGTACTCTATATTTTAGACGAACCTTCCATAGGTTTGCACCAACGCGACAACCAACGTCTTTTGGAGACGTTAAAGAAATTGCGCGATTTAGGCAACACTTTAATTATCGTCGAGCACGACGAAGATACTATCAAAGCGGCCGATCATATTGTCGATATAGGCCCTGGCGCTGGTGTACATGGCGGAGAAGTGGTAGTTTCCGGTACTTTGCAAGATGTGCTCGATGAACCGCGCTCTTTAACTGGAGCTTATTTAAGTGGACGCAAATCTATTGCTATTCCTTATCCGCGCCGTCCCCGCTCTCAAGAGCAAATTACTCTTTACGGTTGCCAACAGAACAACTTGCAAAATATCGATGTCGAATTTCCTTTGGGCTTAATGATTGGCGTTACTGGAGTTTCCGGCTCGGGAAAAAGTACGTTAGTTAACGAAATACTTTATAAACATTTAGCTCAACATTTGGGCTTAAAAGTTGAAGATATAGGCCAATGTGACAAAATTGAAGGCGCCGAATTTATCGATAAGTTAATCGTTATTGACCAATCGCCTATTGGACGCACTCCTCGATCCAATCCCGCTACCTATACAGGCATGTTTGACGCTATTCGCACCTTATTTGCCTCTTCTCCGGAAGCGAAAATGCGCGGTTATAAGCCTGGTCGTTTTTCATTTAATATTAAAGGCGGTCGTTGTGAAGCTTGCCAAGGTCAAGGCATACTTAAAATAGAGATGAACTTTTTGCCCGACGTTTGCGTGCCTTGCGAAGTTTGTCAAGGACAGCGCTATAATCGCGAAACTTTGGAAATTCACTTCAAAGGTAAAACTATTGCCGAAGTTTTAGATATGACCGTAGAAGAAGGACTGGAATTTTTTGCCAATTATCCCAAGATCCGCTCTAAGTTGCAAACTCTTTATGATGTAGGCTTAAGCTATATTCGCTTAGGCCAGGCAGCCACTACTCTTTCCGGCGGCGAAGCTCAACGCATTAAGTTGGCTGGCGAACTTTCCAAAAAAGCTTTGGGACGTACTCTTTACATTTTAGACGAGCCTACTACCGGTCTCCATTTTGACGATGTGGCTAAACTTATGGGCGTCTTACGCCGCTTAGTAGAAGCTGGCAGCTCCATGATTATTATTGAGCATAATTTAGACGTCATAAAATGTTGCGACTGGCTTATCGACTTGGGACCTGAAGGTGGTGAACGCGGCGGTCAAATAGTAGCTTGCGGCACTCCTGAAGATGTGGCTCAAAACCCAAACTCCTGGACTGGTAAATTTTTGCAAGGTATAGTGCATATCTAATAGGCCAAATGCAGCAGTCCATTTTATTGCTGGTAGATATTTTAAACAGTTCGGCCCTTAGTTTTGACGACTGACCAGGATTTAAAGGCGAGCAATATAACTAATAATACGGTAAAAAGAGACGCATAGTTAGTTTTTCAAGGCGGTTTGCGCTATCTAGTATTGCATAAAACTAATTGTACCTAGTTGGCTCCTGGGCACAGCGAAGAAGTTTGATAAACACTTTCAAAACGAACTTGCCAAACGTTACAGGCGTTCTGTTTATGCAAATTCGCAAGCAGCTATCTGCTAATTAAAAAAATCGACTTGAGATAAAGCTACCATTATCGACCTGTTTGATTGTGTGTCAAAACCAAAAATTTTATATAAAAGGACAATTCAGTGGGAATAGCCGGAGATATTGTACAAATCGTCGTCGTAGCGCTAGTTTGCGGATTGATCGCTCAGCGTTTAAAAATGCCCGCCCTCTTGGGCTATATTGTGGCGGGTATCCTTATTGGCCCCAACACTATAGGCCCTAAAATAGTTCATGTAGAACAAATTGAAGTTTTAGCCGATATAGGCGTAGCTCTGTTGCTTTTTAGTGCTGGCTTGGAATTTCCAGTCGAAAAGTTATCGCCAGTTAAGAAAATTGCTCTAATTGGCACACCCATACAAATTTTGGCTTGCGTAGGTTTAGGCTACGGCCTAGGAGCTTGCTTCGGTTGGAATTGGGTACATTGCATATGGTTCGGATGTATTATCTCCGTCTCTAGTACGATGGTCGTTCTGAAAATATTAGGGGAAAAGGGACTGACCGGTACTTTATCCAGCCAAGTCATGACTGCCATACTTATTGTTCAAGACCTGGCTGTTATCCCTATGCTGATTTTATTACCAGAATTAAACAATTTAAGCCAAGGCTTAGATATTTTGGGCATGGCTATAGTAAAATCGGTAATCTTGATCGCTGTAGTGGTAGCTATTGGATCTACAGCTGTCCCCAAATTTATTGCTAAAATTGCCGCTCTGGGCTCTCGCGAGCTCTTCATGGTAACAGTCTTAGCCTTCGGTTTAGGCCTGGGCTTGCTCACTTACGCTATTGGACTTTCCTTCGCTTTTGGCGCTTTCTTAGCTGGCATGATCCTCTCTCGTTCAGAATTTAGCCATCACGCTTTAAGTGAAATTACTCCCTTGCGAGATTTGTTCTCCTTGCTCTTCTTCTGCTCTGTCGGTATGTTGATTCAACCCCAATTTGTCATTAACCACTGGGGCTTAATTGCTATCACCATAGGCGTACTTTTAGTTGGTAAAGTACTAATTTTCGGTATCACTACCCGCCTATTTGGTTATGTCAACATTATGCCTATTGCCGTAGGACTTTACATGTTCCAAGTAGGTGAATTTGCTTTCGTATTGGCTCGCACGGGTATTTCTAGCCAAGGTATTAGCCAAGATATTTATTTACTGTGCATTACTGTAGCTGCTATTACTATTGCTATAACTCCGCTTTTTGCCAATATGGCCGATCCTATCTACCAATGGTGGAGAAAGCGCACTAAAACGAAACCTTCCAACAGTATTCCTATGCCTCAAGTCGGCTTCAAAGATCACGTAGTTATAGTAGGTTACGGCTATATGGGCAGTTTCTTAGCTGAGGCTATTCCCAATTCTACGCCAATTTTAATTATTGAATCCCATCCTCAACGCGTCAAAAAAGCCAAAGAAGATGGTTACGCCGTTATTGGAGGCAACGCTACTTCCACCGATTTATTAAAAGCTGCAGACTTGGATAAGGCAGCTTTGCTCATTATTACTATTCCTGATCCTATCGATTCCACAATGGTGCAAGAAGCTGTCCACACTATCAATCCCAAGCTCAAAGTAATGGCTCGAGCCCGCAGTTTGGAGCACATGAAAGAGCTAGTGAAGCACGGTTGCAGCGAAGCTTTAGTGCCTGAATACGAAGCCAGTCTGACTATGATGCGCGATATTATGATTTTATTGAAAGTTAAAGATGTAACTATCGATGAATTTATTCAAGACGTGCGTACCAAGCAATATAGTCCGATTTTAGTGCGCAATTCGAATAAAAAAAAGGACAGCTGAGACAGCCTCTAAGCAAGAGCCTCCACAAAAGCCGGATCTTCCCACTCCGGCGCCAGCTCAGTAGCATCTAGGCGCTAGCTCAGTTATTTCTAAGTACAAAAAATAGAATCCGCTTTGAGTTCGTTTTTCCTAACTCAAGCGGATTTTTTTGCTTTTTCCTTTTTGAGATCGATAAAGGCGGTATTTGCTAGAGATAAGGCGAAGAGCGCGGAGCTTTTACCAATTTGTCGGTAAACCAATTCACTATTAGCCCAAGGAGTTTGGTAAAAATATGATCGCCTCAATATGCTGTCCAAATCAAGAGAATGTTCAATTAGACTGCCAATTGGCCATTATAGGCGGAGGTACAGGTGGTTTTGCCGCTGCTTGGGCTGCTCTACGCCGAGGCTTAAAAGTAGTTATTACAGAAACTTACGACCGTTTGGGTGGCCAATTTACTTCTCAAGCCGTGCCCCCAGACGAGCATCCTTGGATTGAAAGTTGCGGATCGACCAAATCATATCGTCAATTCCGCCAATATATACGCTCTTACTATCACCAGTGGTACCCCTTGAAAGCCGAAGCTTTAGCTCGCTGGGAAAAGCTAAATCCCGGCGAAGGTTGCGTTTCCGCCTTATGTCACGAGCCAGCCGTCAGCTCTGCCGTTATCGAAGCTATTTTGCGCCCTTACATAAGCTCTGGTCAGTTGGCCGTGTTATTGCATAGCGATCCTGTTCATGCCGAAAAACAAGGCAACAAAATTATTTCCGTGACCGTAGCTAAAAAACAAGCTGACGGAAGCTCTAAGCTTTATCGTATAGTCGCTCCCTATTTTATTGACGCTACTGAAACGGGAGAGCTTTTGCCACTTACTGACACCGAATATTCTATTGGTTGCGAAGCCCAAAGCCAAACTCAAGAGCCCCATGCTCCTTTAAAGGCTAATCCACAAAATCAACAAGCTATTTCCTGGTGTTTTGTTATTGATTACCAACCCAATAGAGATAGTGTCATAGCTAAGCCCAAAGATTACGATTTCTGGCGTTCTTACATTCCTGACGTAAATCCAAGCTGGAGCGGCCCTTTACTCTCTTGGCAAGCTACTCATCCTATCACTTTGCAACCAGTGGTACGTTCTTTCCATCCTATCCATCCTCAGCCGGAACGTGGCCCTATGGATTTATGGACTTTCCGTCGCATTTCCTGTGCAGCCAATTTTAATTATCCGCCGGGCACTTCCGATATAGTGTTGGTCAATTGGCCGCAAATAGATTATCTCTTGGGCAATGTTATCGACGTACCCGAAGCGGAAAAGCAAAAGCACTTGGAAGGGGCCAGGCAACTGAGCTTAAGTATGCTTTATTGGATGCAAACAGAAGCTCCCCGCGCCGATGGTAAAACTGGTTGGCCAGGCTTAGCCTTGCGTCCAGATATTACTCAAACTCCAGACGGCTTGGCAGCTGCTCCTTATATAAGGGAATCACGACGTATAAAAGGCCTCTTCACTGTACTGGAGCAACACGTTAGCTTAGAAGCCCGCCAAGCCATCACAGGCTTAAGTGCCAGCCAAGTTAGAGCGGCCGATTTTGCCGATAGCGTAGGTATAGGCGCCTACCGCCTGGATTTACATCCTTCTACTGCAGGCGATAACTATATAGATGTAAGCGCCTTACCTTTCCAAATACCTT
This sequence comes from Candidatus Bruticola papionis, assembly GCA_002407045.1. GTDB lineage: Bacteria > Vulcanimicrobiota > Xenobia > Xenobiales > Xenobiaceae > Bruticola > Bruticola papionis. The sequence continues at coordinate 26,089 of DHKB01000003.1, forward strand.
TAGGAGCTCTCATTCCTCAAAATACGGAAAACCTTTTAGCTGGAGGCAAAAACCTTTCCGTTACTCACATAACTAACGGTTGCTATCGCCTGCATCCAGTGGAATGGAATGTTGGTGAATCGGCCGCTTTGTGTGCTGCTTATTGTTTAGCTAAACATATTAAGCCCGGCCAATTGCACGCCGACGCGGAAAAAAGGCGTTCATTCCAAAACGAATTGGTTGAACAAGGTATAGAACTGGCCTGGCCCATAGAGACGCACGCTTTATAAAAGGCGCCGTCGGCTTAAAGTTTTTGGCATATTTTAAGAACAGCTAAAAGCTCTAGTTGCAGAAAATAACCTAGATTGAGCTTTCGTGGAGGTTTCTAACCAATTATGGCAGAAACAGGGGCTAGAGAAATACTCTGCAGTAGAAGGTAATTATGCTATGACAATGAGTAACGAACATTATCGCATGGCTGAACTCCATCGCGAACGTGGCAAGCGTTGCTACGAAGCCGGAGAGATAAAAGAGGCCGTTCAAGAATTCACCGAAGCTTACAAGTTCGATCCGCGTGACGCGGAAGTACTTTACAAATTGGCCGAAATTTATGGTGCTGCCGGTTTCATCGACCCTGCTGTAGACTTTATTCAAAAGAGCTTGCGCGAAAATTATATGAATATAGACGGCTGGATTATGTTAGCCAACTTGTATGCCCAAAAAGGAGGAGCCTATTTAGATCTGGCTCTCGAGCAACTTGTCCAAGCCTCCGGTTTAGACAACGATAATAGCATGATTCACTATTTGCGCGGCAATGTCATGGCTCAAAAGGGCAAAACTGAAGAAGCTATCGAAAGTTTGAAAAAAGCTTTGGAGCTCGATCCCAACAACGCTTATGCTAAGCATGACTTGGAAGCTTTAACCAAAGCTTAGTATAAAGTTAATATTTTAACCAATCAAAAAGGCACGGTCCCCCCACTCCCAAGAAAGAAAGAGGCCGTGCCTTTTTTGTGCCAATATCGAAAAAAGGACTTAGTCGCCCAATTCTTTCAATTGGTTGGCTTCATCTTTACTTATGCTGAAGCTTTCCACTTGGCCTTTGGAATCTAAGCGAATCCATAAACCAGGATAGACTACAGCTTGAGGTAGCTCTTTAAGAGGTTGCCCTAATTTGGATTTTACAGTTTTCAAACTTGATTCAGGCCACAAACCTTCAGCCGTAGAGCCTTGATAAGTTTGCCAAGTGACACCATCTTTAGATCCAGCAGAGTAAAGTAAAATACTGCCCACAGTTC
>DHKB01000001.1 GCA_002407045.1 Candidatus Bruticola papionis
ATAGTCAGAAAAGTTCTAATGTACATCTAACGGACGGAAAAAGTTTTTTGGCAGGGGAAGGTCGAGTGCGGTTCGTAGTAGTCCTGCGTTAAAAAGATTTACGGCCCTTGTTACCGAAGGGGCCATTTTTATGAAGATAATAAGTCTCTTCCTAAAAGTTCGGTGAGCTCACCGAGAAGGGAAAAGGCTTTTTGGAGGTTAGATATGGCTTTGACTATTAGACCGTTAGGTGATCGCGTTGTGGTGAAGCGCCTCGCTTCCGAGCAGAAGACTGCCGGTGGTATTTATATTCCCGAGAGCGCTCAGGAAAAGCCCATGAAATGCGAAGTCGTAGCCGTAGGTTCCGGCAAATTGCTCGACAATGGCAAGCGCAACCACATGGAAGTGGAAGTTGGCCAGACCGTTTTGCTGGGCAAATACTCCGGCACCGAGATCAAGCTTGACGGCGAAGAATATGTGATCGTCGACCAGCGCGAGATTATGGGCATTTTAGCCTAAGGTTTAGATATTCTCTGAGGGAGACACTCTCAGTAAGGGTGCGACTCCATTGAGAAGCGGCTGAGCGGTCGAGGGGGAGAATTCTGCGTATATCGGTTTTTACCAGATATGTAGAGGGAGGGAAAAGAGGAACGCTCTATACAGGGTGTCCGGTTGCTCTCAGCCGCAAAGTTTTGTTCATATTCGAAAAGAGGAAAAAATTATGGCAGCTAAGATGATTATTTATGGTCAGGAAGCCCGCAAAGCTTTGGAAAAGGGCGTAGATGCTTTGGCTAACGCCGTACGCGTAACCTTAGGGCCGCGTGGACGCAATGTCGTGCTCGACAAAAAATTCGGCTCTCCCACCATCACCAATGATGGCGTGACTATCGCTAAAGATATCGAGCTTCCCGACATGTTCGAAAATATGGGCGCTCAGCTGGTTCGTGAAGTTGCTTCCAAGACCAACGACATCGCCGGCGACGGTACCACCACCGCTACCGTTTTGGCTCAGGCTATGGTTCACGCTGGTATGAAGAACGTTACCGCCGGTGCCAATCCTATGTTCATTAAGCGTGGTATTGAGCAAGTGGTCGAGCGCGTTGTCGAAGCTATTAAAGCTATGGCTGTGCCCGTAGAAACTACCGAAGCTATCGCTCAGGCCGCTACCATTTCCGCTAATAACGACAAGAAGATTGGCCAGCTCATTGCTGAAGCTATGGATAAAGTTGGTAAAGACGGCGTTATTACCGTTGAAGAGTCCAAGACCATGCACACCGGCCTCGAGCACGTCGAAGGTATGCAATTTGATAAAGGTTACATCTCTCCTTACTTCGTAACCGATTCCGATCGCATGGAAGCCGTTTTGGAAGATCCTTTCATCTTGATCGTCGAGAAGAAGATCTCCGCTATCAACGACATCGTACATCTTTTGGAAAATGTCTCTCGCTCCGGCCGTCCTCTCTTGATTATCGCTGAGGATATCGAGGGCGAAGCTTTGGCTACTTTGGTAGTCAACAAGTTGCGTGGCGTCTTGAATATCGCCGCTGTCAAGGCTCCTGGTTTCGGCGACAGACGTAAAGAGATGCTTAAGGATATCGCTATCCTCACCGGCGCTCAGGTGGTCAGCGAAGAAATCGGTCTCAAACTCGAAAACGTCGGTCTCGATTCTTTGGGTAGCGCTGTTCGCGTCAAGATTACTAAAGATGACACCACCATTGTTGAAGGTCGCGGCGACGCTGAAGCTATTAAAGCTCGTATCGAGCAGATTCGTCACCAGATCGCCGAGAGCGATTCCGATTACGATCGCGAAAAATTGCAAGAGCGTTTGGCTAAATTGGCTGGCGGCGTAGCTGTTATTCGCGTGGGTGCTGCTACCGAAACTGAGTTGCGTGAGAAGAAACACCGCTTAGAAGATGCTCTTTCCGCTACTCGTGCTGCTGTTGAAGAAGGTATCATCCCTGGTGGCGGTACTGCTTTCATTAGAGCTTTGCCCGTTTTGGATGAAATTAAGCTTGAAGGCGACCAGCAAGTAGCCGTGGATATTATCCGCCAAGCTTTGGTTGAGCCTTTGCGCTTAATTGCTACCAATGCTGGTGTGGAAGGCTCCGTTATCGTCGAGAAGGTAAAAGAAGCCGATGCTCCTATTGGTTACGACGCTTTGAACCGCGAGTTCAAAGATATGGTTGCTAACGGTATTATCGACCCCGTGAAAGTTACCCGCTCTGCTTTGCAAAATGCTGCTTCTATCGCCGCTATGGTTCTCACTACCGAGACCCTTATCGCTGAGAAGCCCCAGAAGGCTGATCCCGCTGCTGCCGCTGGTATGCCTGGCGGTATGCCTGGTGGCATGGGCGGAATGGACTTCTAAAAACCATTCGTTGGCAAAAGTAAAGTTCAGGCGCTGCGGCTTTTGAATGTTCCAATTGGCAACGGCGCTTGAATAGGGCATGCATATGACTAAAGAGCCTGAGAGCTATTGTGCTCTCAGGCTTTTTCTCTTTGGCCTATTTTTTTATAAGCTTGGACTAAGTAGGGACTAGCTGAGCAATTTCGGCTTAATTGTGCGAAAAAAAGGCTTTAACTTTGTCTTGCTAGAAAGCACCATAGCACTGCGCCTGTTTTCTTTTTACAGGTTTTTGACAGTGGCAGTATTTTATTTGTTAGGTTTTTTAAGATGAGAAGTTTGAAGGTTTGGCTGGCCTTAGGTATTGTGGCTGTGTCTTGCTGGGCTTGTGGTATGTCTGAGGGACAGACTGTTAATATGTACGTTTCTCAAATGACCGTATACGAACGCAGAGTAGAGGCTGATGCCTATGATATCGGCAAGATAACTTCCGAAATAGATACAAATATGACTGAGCAACAGCGCAACGAATTAACGAAAGCGCTTAAAGATCAAACTGCGCGTTTGAAAGATACTATTAAAGCTATCGAAGAAGCCAATTGCCCTAAGCCTTGTCAAAATATGCGCGTTCATTATCAAGGGGCTTTGCAAAATCGTCTGGAACATTGTCAAGTGTTGGCCGATTTCTTAGAAAAAAAATATCGTCCAGGACAAGCTGTCGATGGTAAGGCTTTAGCTGAGCTTAAGAGTAAGACTGGCAAATTAGCTCAGGAAACTGCTGAGTATGAAAATAAAATTCACGAAGATAAAGTGCTCTTAGCTAATTCTTATCGTGAGGTGCAATTGCCCGAAGTAGTAGAGAGCAAGTAATTACTAACTAGGCAATTTTGTGTTGCTTGGAGGGGGGACTTTGGGGGGGTGGTTTGTATTTTAGGAGAAGACGAATTGAGTTATGCTCCGTTTATGAGTGGCATTATTGCCAATGCCGAAAAATATAAAGAACGTTCTGCTTACGAAGTTTATCGCGATGATCATTGGGAAAAAGTCTCTTGGACTCAGTTTCTTACCAATATTAGTAAAGTCGCTTCGGCAGTTTTGAATTTTTGTCTGGCACCAGATGATTTGGTAGCTGTTTACGCTCCCAATTGTCCACAATGGCATGAGATAGATTATGGATGCATGGCTGCCAAAGCTGTTACTGTAGCTATACACGCAACTTGTTCAGTAGAGGCTGTGCGTCAAATTTTTACCGAAACAGTTCCCAAGTTAACTTTTGTAGGCAACGCCGAGTTGGCCGATTTGCTTTTTGGAGCTGTAGAAAATCCTGGCCGTGTAGTAATTATTGAGGGCGAACATCCCAAGTGCCAGAAATACTCCGATTTTGTCAATGTAGAAGTACGTTCTGATTGGGCTGCTAAAGTTGCCGATACCAAAGCTGACGATCTTTGGACTATCGTATATACCTCCGGCACTACAGGAGCTGTGCGTGGAGCTATGCTCACTCATGGTAATATCGTTTACCAAATCATGCGCCATCGCGATAGATTGCCTGATCTTACCGATCAGGATCGCTCTTTTTGTATGTTGCCTTTGAGCCATGTATTTGAGCGCGGTTGGTCAGCTATTCAATATACTTGGGGCATGACTTACTATTATTGTAAGCCTTCTCCGGAAATTATCCGCTTGCTCCCTTACGCTGCTCCTTCAGTAATTTGCGTAGTCCCTCGTATTTTGGAAAAAATTTATACGGCTATTCAGGAAAAGTTTGCTCAGCGCTCTAAAGCGATGCAAGGTATTGTCGATAAGTGTGTCAAGGTTGGTTGCCAATACCAAAAAGAATTGCTGGAAGGTAAAAAGCCCGGACTTTGGTTGCGTATGCGCAACAAATTAGCCGATAAGTTGGTCTTTTCTAAGGTACGCCACGTTTTCGGCGGTCATATTAAGCACCTTGTCGTTGGTAGTGCTTCTTTAACAGCTTCAGTACACGAATTTTTCCGCGCTTGTGGTATTTTTATTAATAACGGTTATGGTATGACCGAAACGACGGCCACTATTTCTTCTACTCCTGTAGGGCGAAGTATTCCCGGTATGGTTGGTTTGCCTATGGAAGGCATAGAAATTCGCCTTGGCAAAGATAACGAAATCCAGGTGCGCGGTGATAGCGTTATGGTTGGTTATTACAAAAAGCCGGAAGAGACCAAAGCCTCTTTTACTGAGGATGGCTTCTTCCGTACTGGCGATGTAGGGTGTTTCGCTCCCAATGGCTATTTGTGCATTACTGATCGCATTAAAGATATGATTCGCACTTCCACTGGCAAATATGTGGCACCTCAATATTTGGAATCTCGCTTGGCTCTTTCTCCCTTGATTGAACAAGCAGCCATTATAGGCGAAGGTCGCTCTTGGGTTGGCGCCTTGTTGGTGCCCAATTTCGCAAAATTGGAAGAATATGCCAAAAAAATTGGTTTGGCTTTTTCGTCTCGCGAAGAGTTAGTCGGCTACCCAGAAATTGTCAATTTTGTGAAGTCTACTATAGACGACTTGCTCAGCGATGTAGCTAAGCATGAGCGCATCCAGCGTATCGCTTTGCTCACTCATCCTTTTACTATTCAGAGTGGCGAACTTACCCCCACTTTAAAATTGCGCCGTAAGATTATTTTAGAGCGCTACCACGATTTAATCGCTTCTATGGATGCCTTTGATTCTACTTATCAAAAATTGGCTTCCAGTGCCGGTTAAAGCAAATTTGTCGAGCTTATCGGCTAATTGATAGAAAGTGAGAATTTAAGCTGTGCCCTTTAACTTTATGCCTTTCGCCTTGAAAATGAGAGACATCGGAGCTTCAGAATTGCAAATTGAGGCTTTTAGACGCAATTGTGTGAAGGCTTTTAGTGATAAGGGCTGCTTTATTAGTGAAGACGAAATAGCTCCGGTAGGGGAGTTACCTACTTTCAATCAGTTGCCTACTTTGAGCGAGGAACGCAACCACGAATTGCTTCAGGCTTGTGCTGTTATTAAGCTTAATGGAGGTTTAGCTACCACCATGGGCCTGGAGGGAGGCCCTAAGTCTTTGGTGAGGGCGCATGGCCAATCGTCTTTCTTGGATTTGACCGTACGTCAAATTCTAAGCAAGCGCGAAAATCTGGGCAGTAAAGCTTTGCCTCTTATTCTAATGAACAGCTTTAATACCAGCTCGCAAACTATGGAAAGCTTGAGGAAATATTTTGATTCGTCAGAGCAACCAGTAGCTACAGAAATTGCCCAATCTCGCGTACCTCGCATTGAGGCTGATTCTCTAACTCCTTATGTCTCGTCTACCGATCCTTTAAGCGAGTGGTGCCCTCCGGGTCATGGCGATCTTTATTTGTCACTTTTTGTCAGTGGTTTATTAGTTGAATTGCTTTCTCATGGCATCAAATATATTTTCGTTTCCAATATAGACAATTTAGGAGCTGGTTTGGATATGCGCATTCCCGCCTGGATGGCCAGCCAGAATTATCCTATGGTAATGGAAGTTTCCAGACGCTGCTTAGCCGATCGCAAAGGTGGTCATTTGGCCAAAGATGTCCATGGAACTTTTGTTTTGCGCGAGTCAGCTATGTGCAAGCCAGAAGAACGTGAATATTTTGCGGATATTGAACGTTATCGCTATTTTAATACCAACAATTTATGGTTTGACGCGGAAGCTTTGTATAGACTAATTGCTTCTCAAGATGGATTACTCGATTTGCCTGTAATTCGTAATGCCAAGATTCTTTATGATAACTTAGGAAAAGCTTGTCGAGTCTATCAAGTGGAGAGCGCTTGTGGTTCCATTATCTCTTCTTGGCCTGAAGCTCAAGCTTTGGAAGTACCTCGCCAGCGTTTTGTGCCTGTAAAAGGACTCAGCGACCTTATGTTGGTGCGCTCTGATTTATTCTCGATAGATAGCGATTATTCTATTGATTGTATCAGAAAAGATTTTGCTCTTCCCTTAATTTCCTTACCTGCGGAAGTAAGATCTTTAGATGATTTAGAACATATGTTGCCTTATGGTGTACCTAGTTTGCGCGATTGCACTTCGCTGACTATTGAAGGACCAGTCGTCTTTGGTAAAAATGTAAAATGTGAAGGCGACGTAAAAATAGCGGCCGCGTCGGAAACTTTTATTCCCGATAAAACTATACTTAGTGGTGAAATCAGTTTTTAGATTTTTATGAGTGATAGTAGATTGCGCCGTGCTGTTTATGCCGGCAGTTTCGATCCTCTGACTAAAGGTCATTTGGATATTATTTGCCGAGCCTCTCGGTTGGTAGATGAGTTGGTTGTGGCTGTAGTACGCAACCCCAATAAGCGTTCGCTTTTTACTTTGACTGAGCGCGAAGAGATGATAAAGCAAAGCGTAGCTTCTTTGCCTAATGTCGTTACTGCTTCCTTTTCAGGTTTGCTGGTCAATTTTATGCGAGAGCGTCAGGCTGATTTTATCGTACGTGGACTACGTTCGAGCGCCGACTTTGAAACAGAGTTTAATATGGCTCTCATCAATGGCAGTTTAGCTCCTGGTATAGAGACGATTTTTTTAGCTTGTTCTCCTGAACACATTTTTGTCAGCTCTAGTGCTGTACGTGAAATTGCTTCTTTGGGAGGCAAAGTCAGCCATTTAGTTACGGAAGAAGTTCGCCGGCGCCTACAAGAAAAGTTTGCCTTAGCTTTGGATTAAATACAGTATTATTGCATTTTTGAGGGATTTGTTAAGAGAAATGGAGGGTTAAACGTATGGATATATACAAAGCTTTAACTCGCTTAGAAAAAACCGTAGAATCAAGTAAACCTTTGCCGTTAGTTTTAGCAGCTTACTCGGTGATCAATAAAGAAAATTTCTTAAAATTAATTGCTGAAGCTAGAGCCAGTTTACCCGAAGAAATTTTGCAAGCCAAGGACCTGGTCAGCCGTTCTGAACAAATAAAAGAAGAAGCTGCACAAGACGCAGAAAAGATTGTCAGTGAAGCGGAAGATAGGGCTAGGGAGACTTTGCGAGCTGCCAAAACAGAAGCTAGCAGCTTGATACAACAACACGAAATTGTCCGCCAAGCTCGAGAGGAAGCTGAAAATATTATTCAAGAAGCCGAAGAGAGGGCGCGAGCAATTGAAGAGAGCGCTTCTGCCGCTGCCGAAAAGGTCAATCGTGAGGCCAACGATTACGCTCGAGGCGTCTGTGATGATGCTGATCGCTATGCTGCCAAAGTTGTTACCAATTTGCAACGCGAATGCAAACAAATTTTAGAGTCTTTGCAACGTATGGAAAAGAAACAATAATTTCGAGTTTAGATTGCTCTTTTTTTTGTAGCTTTGCCAATTTGTTATATTAGCCTTTTCGGGTAGGAGCTGAATAACAAAAAGAGAAAAAACACTAAGAATAGTAGTCCCGCAGCATTCAAAGCGCGGTTATGTTGTGACTGAGAGTGCGTAATCAGCAATAGTTTGGGGTATTTAGTCGTGGGTAGTGTTCGTCTTGTCGAAGTAAATAAGATCTATGATGGTTGGGCTCCCAACCCGGAGCACAAAGCATGGTATCAGTTCTGGAAGCCCAGTCGTCTTCCCAATCAAGTTCATGTGGTTAAGAATATCTCTTTAGATATCAAAGACGGTGAGTTTTTAGTTTTAGTTGGCCCTTCAGGATGTGGTAAGTCGACCACTTTGCGCATGGTTGCTGGCTTAGAGGAAATTACCAGCGGTTCAATTTATATAGGAGATCGCAAAGTAAACGATGTCTCTCCTAAAGATCGAGATATCGCCATGGTTTTCCAGAGTTACGCTCTTTACCCGCACTTTAGCGTCTATGACAATATGGCCTTTGGCTTGCGTCAGCGTAAATATTCCGAAGAGGAAATCAAAAAATTAGTTGATCATGCTGCTGAGCTATTAGACATAAAGCATTTGTTATTGCGCAAACCTAAAGAGCTTTCCGGAGGCCAGCGCCAGCGTGTGGCCATGGGGCGTGCTATAGTCCGTCGTCCTCAAGTTTTCCTTATGGACGAGCCTCTTTCCAACTTAGATGCTAAGTTGCGCGTACAAATGCGGGCTGAGTTGCAAAAGTTACATCACACTTTGGGTGTAACTACTATTTATGTGACTCACGATCAGACTGAAGCCATGACTTTGGGTGATAGAATTGTGCTTATGCATCAGGGCATTATCCAGCAAGCGGCTGCTCCCTTGGAAATGTATGAGCATCCGGCCAACAAATATGTGGCCGGTTTTATCGGTACTCCGTCAATGAACTTTGTAGATGTTAAGTTGGAAGCTGCCGGTGAAGGAGTCTCTGTTAAGGGTAAAGGTTTCAGTATAGAAATTCCGGAACGTTTGGCTGGTCGCTTAAAAGAGTTTGCTGGAGCTGAATGTACTTTTGGTATTAGGCCGGAAAATATTCACGATCCTAAGTTCGCTCGCGACAGTGAATTTTTGGTGCCTATTTTGGCTAAAGTGGAAGTTTATGAGCCTATGGGCTCAGAAGTCTCTTTGCATATTCGCCTAGGTGAAGAAGAGTTAATAGCCAGGGTCGACTCTCATACTGAGGCAAAAGTTGGCGATGTGGCCAGTTTGGCTTTGGATACACGCAAAATTCATTTGTTTAATAAGGATACTGAAGTAGTGATGATCTAAGAAGCAGCTATGGCCGCTTAGATTGGATCCGCTGAAGGCGATATAAAACTTATAGCTTAAAGTTAAGGCCTTTCTCTGTGTGGTATCTAAGAGAGAGGCCTTTTAATTGGAGGAAACGGTGGGAGAAGAAGTTTTGATGTCCAAAGAGGGAATCGGTGTTGTTACCCCAACTTTGGAACCTGGTGACTTTTTTCAAGTCGGTACTGAAACTGAACAAACTTCGCATATTTATTTGCGCTATCAGTTATTTAGCAATTTAAATGCTTTAGCTCTAAAAAATACTGCTCAAGAACAAGCTGGCTTGCTTTTGGGAAGCCATACTAAGGATAATTCATGGATAAAAATTGAAGAAGCCGTGGAAGTCAAGGCTCAAAATGGCCGTTTTATCGAATCAGTTTGGAAAAAAGCTTTTGCCCAGGCTTCTAAGCAATTTCCCGGTATGAGTGTAGTCGGCTGGTTCCATTCTCACCCTGGTACTGGCAGCAGTGTGACCGAAGCTGAAAAAGAAGTTCACGCTAAATTCTTCCCCAAACAGTCACAAGTAATCTATATAGTCGATCCTGTTGTTGGAGAGCGCAGCTTTTATTTATGGCGTGACGGAACTTTGCGTAATAGTGGCGGCTTCCGCATTTATGGAAAAAGCACGGCCGCTTCAACCGCTGTCGTCAGCCGAGATACCTCTCGCCCAGAAGAATTTATCAACGATCGTTACTTGGAACGCAGCGTAGAAAAGTTACAGCGTATGTTGCGCAATCCGGCCATTAGGCCTATCGATTATGCCATTTTAGTGCTGTTGGGTATTTGTCTATTGGTACAATTGCTGCGTCCGGCTCCCGTAGCTAAGGTAGACCAACATGAAATTTTGGCCAATCAAGTGCAAATTTCTCAGCAAGTAGAAGCTGTAGAAAAGCGCGTCAAAGAAGTTGAAAGCCATTTGGAAGCCGTAGGCGTTCTGGACAAAGAATTGGGTCTTTCCAATGTTGAAACTGCCGAACCCGTAGTTGATACTTCTGCTAAAACTGGAGAGGCTATTGGAGGAGCTAAAGACAAAAAAGAAGCTAAATTAGACGACAAAGCCCCTAAAGTCGCTCAGAGTGGCTCCAAGATTATTCTCCACGACGTAAAATCTGGTGAAACTATTTCCAGTATCGCTGAAAAATATTATTCAACTACCGATCCTAAAGTATGCAAAGCGTTAGGCAAGTTTAACAAATTGCCCGCTCCTTACTACGATCATATTGTGCCTGGCGACCAATTGAAGATTCCTTCTCGCCAAAAAGTTGGTCTTTAAGTGAATTTTACTAGAGACACAAATTGGCCGCTATGGGTTAGCATTACGTTTTTCGTTTTCGCTTTAGCTATAGTTTGCGGTCGGGGAGAAGTTATGGCCACTGAGGATAAAAGCGAATTATATTTTATTTCAGTTCCTGTCGTAAGTGTTTTTGCCGATATTTATGACGATTCGGAAAGAGAGACTCAAGTGCTTTGGGGAGAGCCTGTCTATGTAGTGAATGAAACAGAAGATGGGCTTTGGAAAGAAGTAGTCGTTCCCAACCAATATAGAGAGCCAGAGGGGTATCCTGGTTGGATAAATGGTCGTTATTTAACTAAAGATGCTTCTTCTTGCGTCAATTTACCCAAATTAGATACTTGCGCTCAGCCTGTTTTGCGCCCTTGGTCTTTAGAAGACAGTGGTCATGCTCTGTTGGTTGTCAGTCCACAAGCTTACATTTACGCTTGCCCAGATAAGAAAAGCGCTGTAAAAGGACGCGTCTTCGCTTCCAGTATTTTGTCCTTACGCAATTTGCAACCTGTACAAGGAAATGATGGCCATAGCTATTGGAATATAAAGTGGCCTCATAGTGAGTCTGGCTTATATTTGCCCTACCAAGCTGGCTCTAGAGAAGTTTTACCATCCCAAGGGAAAAGTCTCTTGCAAACGGCTCGCCGTTTTAAGGGAGTTGCTTATCTCTGGGGAGGGCTCACTTGTCATGGTATAGACTGTTCAGGACTAGTTTATATAAGTTGCAAATTGCATGGCTTGATTGTGCCTCGCGATGCTGATCAGCAGTTCGCTGTAGGTTTGCCAATTAGCCGAGATGAGCTAGAAGCTGGCGATTTAGTCTTTTTTGGCAAAGATGAAGATCATGTTGTCCATGTCGGCTTCTATGTTGGAAATGGCCAATTCTGGGATGCTTCCGGTAAGCATGGAGTAGGGCTGAGCTCTTTAGATAGTGGTAGCTATTCTGCAAAGTACCGTTTTTTGGGCGGTCGCCGTTATTTTGAAGAATAGCTCTACAGAAATGTACAATAAAATAAGCCCGCTGCTATATAGCAGCGGGCTTATTTTATTGGATTAACTATTGGGCGTCTAAAGTAATAGAAACGATAAACTTTTTATTATTGCGCCAGACGGTAAGTTTTATGCGATCACCGGCACTGTGCTTATTGAGCTCACGAACCATTGCGCCTACAGAGCCGACAGTTACTTTATTGACAGCGCTGACGGTATCTCCAGGCTTGATGTTGGCTCTCCCAGCTGGAGAACCGTCGATAACTTGAGTAACAAAAACACCGCTAGTAATCTTGATATTGAAATCTTGGGCTTTTTCTAGAGTGAGAGTGGCCCCACTCAACCCTAACCAGGGACGCGTTCCTGCAGGTAAACTGCTGCCGTCGGCAATGTAACCGCTGTCGGCTGGGCTATCCATAAGCTGTTGCGCTACACTATAGGCATTTTTTATAGGAATGGCAAAACCCAAACCTTGAGCCTTATCGTAACCGTTAGAAGGGCCTGTGTAAACCAAAGCATTGATGCCAATAAGTTCACCACGGGAGTTGAGCAAAGCACCACCAGAAGAACCGGGGTTGATAGCAGCGTCAGTCTGAATAAGGTTGGTATACTTAATACCTTTAGTTTCGATATTGCGTCCCAAACCGCTGATCATGCCTTGAGTTACTGTGCCAGTAAATCCTAAAGGGTCGCCTATGGCGATAACGGTTTGGCCTACGCGCAAATTGTCGGAATTGCCAATGCGGGCGGCTGGCAATCCCTGAGCGCCGATCTTTATAATAGCCAAGTCTCTTTCGCCAGCTATTTTATGAATTTTAGCGTCGTAAGTTTTTTTGTTTTTGAGCTGAACCCTAATTTTTTTACCACCCTTGACCACGTGGGCATTGGTAAGAATATAGCCGTTGGAATTGATAATAACACCGGAGCCAATACCAGGTTTTGTGCGATTCTGACGATAAGTGCGCACCGATACTACAGATTTCGAGGCTTTAGAAATGGCGCTAATACGGTCACTCTCTTCATTGGCTTCGCTTGTGGAAATATTTGCAAATAGCAAAATAGCTACAAGAACCATTACGGTTGCCAACCAATTGCGATGCGTTTTCAAGAGAACCTCCAGATATTCGGACGACTTAAAGCGCCCCTCTCCAGCTCAAAATTTTTGAATGTGAATCTTGGCCTAAAAAACTTACAATCCTAGACGCTCTTCCTTCTTTTGTGGCCGGAAGGCAAAATCCTATTAAAAGCAACTGCAAAGCTTGGAGAGCGAGTAAAACACCTTGACTAGTTAGGTCTCTAAGTTTATTTTTGTGGCTCCCAAGTCTGTCAATTTGGCAATAACATCGGCTTTAGTTACTGAATTTTCGACAGTTATGGAAGTTTCAATTAGAAGCTCTTGCTCTTCTTGACTGATTGCCAATTTACGTATCTTTATGCCACCAGTATTGAGCTGAAGGCGCATCTTCTCTAGTATGCCTGGATCGTTGGGCAGAGATACGTTTAAGTAAATAAGATTGGAACCGGTAAAGACAGGTTCTAAGCGTCGCAAAGTTACCAAAGTGAGCAAAGAAATGACACAAGTGGCCCCAGCTACAATAAAAGCGCCAGCTCCGCAACTCATACCTATAGCAGCTACAACCCAAAGAGTGGCTGCGGTAGTGAGGCCGTGAACCGTAGCTCCGTGCTTCATAATAGCGCCCGCACCCAAAAAGCCTATGCCACTTACTATTTGGGCTGCAACCCGAGCCGGATCGCGTGGTCCTTCGTTATATGAAAAAAAATAAATGGAAAGAATCGTAAACAGAGCCGAGCCTATAGAGACCATAACGTGAGTACGCAAACCAGCTGTACGATTCATAATTTCTCGCTCCATACCGATAAAGCCGCCCAAAAGGGCGGCTGCTATCAGACGGGAAGCCAATATAAACTCTGTTTGTAAGCTGATATTTTCCATTCCTTAAGTTAAATTAGAGCATAGCTACAATGCGCTTGTCAGCCTTCAGCTCAGCGTAAATCGCATCTAACTGTTCGCGGCTATTAGCCATAATGTCTATGGTCACGGAAACGTAGCGTCCTTTATTGCTCTTGTTGGTCAGGCGACAATGTTCCAAGGCTAATTCCGGTGCATGCTTCTTGACAAGCTTGTGGACGTAACTGAGGAAATCGTCTTCCGCGTTACCAAAAACCTTGATAGGAAAGCGGCAAGGAAACTTGAGAGCTGCTCCGCGACCGCCATGCTTATTGATAAAAGCTTCGGAAGCGTCACTCAGATTGACTGCTCCTTCGTGTTTGTGATTATGGCAACCACAATTGCAATGCTCGTCGTGATTATGTTCGTGATGATTATGCTCACTCATATATTTAAACTAAAGCCTCACTTAGTCGTTTCTTTCTATTTTAGCCACCTAAAGTTAGTTTTTCATATTCTTAGTCTTTGATTTCTGTTTATTGGCTTTCTTTTTAGCTTTGGCCTTGGCCGCTTTCTTTTTATCGGCAGCTTGTTTTTGGGTAAAAGCTTCTACTGCGTCGGGATTGGCCGCTTCTTCTAAAGTCTCTTCATCTTCTTCCTCTTCGAATTCTTTGTTCAAATCGGGAGAAGCCAGAGGGGAAATATAAGTATCAGTTGCGTCCCAACTGTAGTTCCATTTTGTCCATCTATCGGGAGGACGCAAACCTTCAGGTACTCCCAGTTTGGTAGGATAACTCTTTAAGGAGTGACCGGCGTTAACTCTGACCGTTTGTAAAGTACCTGTAGTATAACCAACTACGCACATGCCGCGATAAACGCTGAGCAAGGTAAATTGCTTGCCATTGGCGTCTGTTTTTAAAGCTACGGCGTACATCGTATTTTGGTCGTTTACTGGATTGACACGTACTTGAGGAGTAAGCGTGAAGACCATACTCTCAGGTGTACTATAAGCAAAAACTCTACCCTGTCTCAAGAAAAAGCCGCTGAGGAAGCGCTCGTTCTTATCCGTTTTTAGACTTTCAATCAATACATCGCTATACTTGTCAATGCGTAAGTTGCCTCCATTACGCAGAGCCATAACGTTATAAGGAGACTTTTCGCTGACTAAGCGACTATCAACTGGAACCATATCGCCTTTGTGGACGGGAATATAGCTATGCTGATAATTGGTGCTTAAATTGTTAGTTTCGATAGGTAGTAAAGGCACTTCATAGTCGGCGGCAAACCACTTTAAGACATTGTTGATATTCAGAATGCCTACTACAATGGCTACGCCGACAATGAAGAGAAATGCTCCCCAATACCTTTGCTTGCGCCAGAAGGAGTCTGTTTTATAATATTGCTTCCACTCTTTTTCCCAGCGTTTGAGCTCTTCCATACGGCGCATACGCCGTTCCAAAACGGACTCATGCTTTTTCGTAATTTTATAGGGCTTTTCGTGGTCGCGTTTGTGTTGCTTTTTGGGTTGCTTTTTGATCTCGGAGCCGAGAATAGCCGACCAGTGCTCTTCAGGCGACTTATCAAACTTTTTGGGACCAGATGCTGCTTCTTCATCTAAAGGTGTAAATGGCAAAGAGGAACTGGGATCAAAGTTCTTGCTGCTGACAAACTCATAAAGACTAGTTTGCAACTGGAACAAAGCTCTTTGCTTCTGATAAAGATCTGCCTGTTGTTCAAAGAGATGTTTGCGCTCAATGCTGGAGGTCTTTTCGTCCTTAATTAGTTGCTCCAAGCGATTTTGCTGCTGCTCGTAATAAGCCATGTAACCGGCGTAGTAAGACTGAATATTGTTGTATTCAGCTACACGCTGAGCTAATAAGGCCTTACGCTCTTTTTCTTTGAGGAACTCTTTGGGAGGAGTCGCTGATACTGTCGGCACTGGTCGGCCGCCTTGGGTTTTGACTCCGCCTCTGTTATTGGCTCCGTTCTTTAAAATAGGCTGGTTGGGCACACTGGGGCGTCGGCGCGGTTTGGCCGCAGCTTCAGCAGCACTTTGAGCGCTTGAGGTTGAAGGTGCACTATTATGAGCAACCGCTGCTGTTGGCGGCACACTATGGCCAGACTTTGTGGCAGGATAATTGGCGGCTTTTCCTGGCTGGTAAGGATCTGGCGCCTTTGACAGTTGCACTTGTGCACCCACGGTAGAAGATGCAGCTCGCTGCGCTTGGGGTTGTGCTCCTAAGGTAGTAGCTGCGGCCCGCTGAATTTGTGTTTGCGCTCCTAAAGTAGGCGCAGCGGTGCGCTGTGCTTGAGTGTATGTCCCCAAAGTAGCGGCCGTGCGTGGCTGATAAGGTTGCGCTCCTAAGGCCGGGGCTGCAGCTCGCTGAGTTTGGGTTTGCGCTCCCAAAGTAGGTGCAGCAGCGGTACGTTGTGCTTGAGTGTGTGTCCCCAAAGTAGCGGCCGTGCGCGGTTGGTA
>DHKB01000052.1 GCA_002407045.1 Candidatus Bruticola papionis
TTTAGACTCAGCTGGGGCTGCTTTAGGAGTAGATGTAGTGGCAGTAGGAGTTGCCTTTTTATGAACAGCTTGTGCAGTTTTGGGCTTAGCTTTAACTTTAGGCAACACAGATAAACGCAACTCGCGTTCTTCTTCAATCCATTGGTTGGGCACTTTGAAGGCTTGCAAAACTGGGCGCAAAGGAATAATAGTGGCCGAGCCTACCTTGCGAGCCGAGCCAGCCACCCAGGCTTTACAACCTACAGGCACATCGTTAAAGTCGAGCATATAATTATCATCGACAGGGAAATAGAGAATTTCCTTATTGCGACTTATTTTCACAACTTGTTTATCGTTATCCCATTCCACATTTAAGCCAATAGCCGCCGCTATTTTGGGAGAGCCCCAAATACTTCCGTCAACCATAGAAGGCTCAACAGGCCATTCACGCAAACGCTGAGCGCCGACGGAAACACTGACACCACTCACGTAAAGTTCTTTGCATACGCCATCAGTTTTAGCAAAATACTTCAAATCTTCGGGAGCGACAGACAAGCCGACGTCTTGCAAAGTTTTGTTTACCGATTTGATAGGTGAATTTTTCTTATAAACGTCCGGATAGGTGACTAAATAGTAGCGATCTTCATCATAATCGCACCCTATTTTAGAAACTTCATAATCGATACGCACAGGCCAACCGACTTGCACTTTTTCAAAAAGTTCATGCACAGAGTTGGGATACATTCTCATACATCCATGCGAAACGGACTGACCAATAGACATAGGAGCAGTAGTAGAATGGAAGCCTATGCCCGGAGCAGTTATACCAATCCAACGATCACCTAAAGGATTATCCGGGCCAGCAGGCACTACTTCATCTTTTAAGCCCGACCATTCCGGAGGGAACCAAGCCGGATCTTTGGTGCGCGATTCGATAGTATAACTCCCTGTGGGAGTTTCGAACTTGCCAGGCTGGCCAATAGCAACAGGGTAAAATTTTTCAAAAGAGCCGTTGCGGAAAAGATAGACGCCACGTTCTGGCAAATTGACTACCAGACCATTATCCGGAGGATTGCTAGGCAGAACTCTGCGTCCAGGAATAAGCAAAGACGTACCAGGAGCGACATTGATATTATTAGGGTCGCGCCCATTAGCGAAAGCCAAATGTTCGATGGCTAAGCCATAATTTTTAGCTATGGTATACAAATTTTCGCCGCTTTTGACAACATGAGTGCGATCTTTCCCCTTGACCTCACGCCAAATTCCCTCGGCGTCAACTTCCTGAGCCGGTACAAATAAGAAAATCCCCACACATAAAACGCTGAATTTTTTGACAAATGATTGAAAATTCATAAAAGAAAATTATCCTTGGGCCAGTGCCAAGCTTTATTTCCCCCGCTTGCCACATAAATATCCTTTAAAGCACAGCCAATACGCCTTAATATAGCACAACTTCAAGGCTGAGGATCTCTGCCGCCAAAAAAACATTTTATAAAACTTAAATGGCAGGATTCCTTGTATAGGCTGGAAAGCATTCTAAAATATACCAGTTAACTGGCTTTTTTGGGATTTTGCACGATGTGCACTGAGCCGAAAACGGTATCTGTGTTGAGTTTAATGGGTTTGCCCTGGCTTAAAAGCTACATCGCGGCCGGCGATCCTCGTAGCGTAAATAGGAAAATAGGAAGCTATTGCGGTAAAGGTGAGCGGGCAGTCGATATAGGCTTGCACGAATTGGGTTATAAAACCAATATCGAGCGCAAGCTCTGGTAGGCCAACTGAGAGCTAAACACACTCCTCAAAACCAAACTACTTGAGCTATTTCTTAAAGGAATTGCTCAAAAACTTCAGCCGATTTTATATAGTTTGGCCTTATAGCCGGACCGACCGAATCGGTTAATCATATATGCCGGAGGCATAACTTGTCGGCCACCCCCCTATCCGTCCCTACTCTACACCGTCCTCCTTCACCCCTTTACAAAGAGTTGAAGAAAAAAGGACGCATCTACCCCGCACGACCTGGAATCTTGGAGATAGACTATGATACCGGCCTGTTTGGAATTGAATTTCCAACCGGCGGGGAAACAGCTATCGAAACAGAACTAACTCGCACCAGCAAGCATTTTCCCTTAGCCGGTGTTGAAAAGTTCCAGCAACCTTCTGACGACGATCCGGAAAACGGATGCAAAGTCTTTTATTTCGATTCTTCCAGTAGCAATGCCAGAGGTTCAGGCGAATTGCATTTCGCCCAAACTAGCGGCCACAAACGCACTAATTCTATGAAAATCCGTTTGGAAGTAGAATAAGAGGACAACAATAAAAGAGCTCTGCCCGAATTGCTCCGAGTAGAGCTCTTTTATTTCGCTTATATCGCTAGGCAAAAGCCACTTATGAACGTTGAAATAAACTTATATTTTTGCTAAACTCGGCCCATATTAAAAATTTATCGTTTCCGTCGCCGGATGGATAAACAAAGGTTCTAAAATCAGCCGTAGGCAGCAGAATGCAGTTTCTGGAAAGCTGATTTTGAGAGCCTTTTATTTTTTTCACGAGGATAATATCAATAATTATGGGTTGGACCTATTTGATAGTGGCTGGCTTATTCGAAGTCAGTTGGGCTGTGAGCATGAAATATACACATGGCTTCTCTCGTCTAACACCAAGTATCATTACCCTAGTAGGTATGATAGCTAGTTTTATCTTTTTAGCTAAAGCTTTAAAGTATTTGCCTTTGGGTATAGCCTACGCTTGCTGGACAGGCATAGGTATAGTGGGAACTTTTTTGTTTAGTATCTTATGGCTGAAAGAACCTATTAGTGCCGCTCAAACGGTTTGCGCTGTCATGATAGTAAGCGGACTTGTGGGAATGCGTTTTTTTACAAATAAAAAAAATAGCCCCCGCATTTAATTAAAATAGTTAAACCGAGGGCCATTTATACTATTGCTATTTTAAGCAGCTTAAAAGTTATTCATGACGCAGAGCTTGGATAGGATCGAGCTTAGAAGCTTGCACAGCAGGATAAAGTCCGAAGAAAACACCTACCGTAGCCGAGAAGACTACCGCCATAGCAATAGCAGCAGGCGAAATTTGCATACTCATAGACATAAACTTCGAAGCTAAAGTAGTTAAGATAAACGCTAGAATCACACCTATTACACCACCTACCAGACTGAGCATAAGAGACTCAACTAAGAATTGGCGCAAGATGTCGCTACCTTTAGCTCCCAAAGCCATACGAATACCTATTTCACGTATTCGCTCAGTAACGGATACCAACATAATATTCATAATGCCGATACCACCTACTAACAGCGAAACTGAAGCAATACCGCCCAGGAAAAGAGTAAACGTCTGGGTAGACTCGGCCATCATGCTGGCCAATTCTGCTTGAGTATTTACCCTAAAATCATCTTCGTCGCTATCTTGTAAACGGTGACGAGCACGCAGTAAAGCTGTAATATCATCGACGCAAGTATCAACGGTATCTTCACTTTTGGCTGAGCACTGAATATTGCGCAAATAACGTAAGCTAAACAGACGATACATAGCTGTAGTATAGGGCACTAAAACTGTGTCATCTTGGCTGGGGCCAAAGCCTCCATCGCCTTTAGCTTCCAATACACCCACAACTAAAACAGGCGTTTTGTTAATGCGTACGCTCTGGCCTATAGGATTGGCGCTAGCAAAAAGTTCATCGGCTACAGTAGCACCCAAGACACAGACCTTGACACGGCCACGCACATCTTCATCGGTAATAAAACGGCCTCTGGTTAAGTTCCAACTTTTTATAGCTTGATAACCTTCAGCACATCCCACTACTGTAGTAGACCAGTTTTGCTCCTGAAAAATTACCTGGGCGGTATTTTGAGTAATAGGGCTGACCTGAGCCAAATCGGGCACAGACTCGCGAATTGCTTCGCTATCTTGAACAGTTAGGCGCGAACTTCCGTAAGCGCCGCTGCGAGCACCTCCTTGGCGTACAGACCAGGCAGAAACTGTAATAGTATTGGTTCCCAAATTGGCAATGCTAGACTGAATGGAGTTCTGCGTACCAGTACCGAGCGCCACCATAGTGATAACGGTAGAAACGCCGATAATAATGCCCAACATTGTCAGGAAGGAACGCATCTTATTGCGCAGCAGAGCTAAGCCTGCAATGCGCACAATCATAAACCAACTCATATTTTTTTATCGCTTAGAAGGGAGGACCGCCGCGTCTTTTATTACTGCTGCTTGACTTAACCAAGCTCTTGTCGGTGCTGCCCACTACGACCAAATCTCCTTCCTTCAAATCGGGGGACTCTACTTCTGTATTAGTACCATCAGTTAATCCAGTCGTTACTTCTATACGTACCAATCCGGTGGGATCGTCCTTGTCCTCTACATAGAGAACGCGAATAGCTTTCTTTTCAACAATATCGCCACTAGCAGAAGTACTAGCTACTTCCTCAGCAGCTTTGTTGTCTGTACCAGAAATATTCACAGCCTCGCTGGGCTTAAAGCGCAGAGCGGCACTGGGCACCAGAAGAATATCGCTATGTTTTAAAGTTTGGATATTAACTGTAGCAGTCATACCCGGAATAAGGCACATATCAGGGTTGTTAGTGGCGATAATAACTGGGAAAGTTACTACGTTATTGGTAGTTTCAGCAGCCTTACGCACTTCTTGAACTTTGCCTTGGAAGATCTTGTCGGGCCAAGCATCGACAGTAAAACTGGCTTCATCACCGACGTGAATTTGACCAATATCGGCTTCATCCACAGTAGCTTCAACTTGCATAGAATCTAAGTTTTGAGCCAACTTAAATAATTCAGGGGTTTGGTATTGAGAAGCTACCGTCTGGCCTTCGGAAACTTCAATGCTAAGCACAATACCGTCAATAGGCGAAGTTATGCTAGTCTTACTTAAATCTACTTTGGCTGAATTTAAGCTGGCTTCAGCTTGTTTGACGTCAGCAGCAGCACCTGCTACTGAAGCTTCGGAGGCGGCAGCATCATCACGAGCCGCTTCTACTTGAATGCGAGCTGCTTCTACATCGGCCTGGGCACCTTCGTAGCTAATCATAGCCGATTGCAAATCGATTTGAGCGCTCTTGAGAGAGGCGTTGGCCGCATCTAAGCCAGCTTTGGAAGCTTCAACTGAAGCTTTACTAGTAAGCATAGAAGTGTAGGCATCGTCACGTTCGCTACGTGAAACCAAATCTTGAACAAAAAGCTTATTCCAGCGCTCGTAATTAGCTTTAGCATTGGCATATTCAGCTTCACTCTTAGCTAAATTAGCTTTGGCAGTGTGGAAATTGGCTTGGGAGTTGGAAACATTGGCTCTAGCATTTTCCACAGCCGCTTGGCTCTTTTTGGCTTGAGCTTGCTGGGAAAGCAAAGAGGCCTCGGCTTTTTTGACAGAAGCTTTGGAATTGCCAGCTTTGGAGACGGCATTATCGTAAGAGGAACGAGAACGAGCCAAACTAGCTTCAGCTTTGTCAACTTGCGCTTGTAAAGTTTCAGGGTTAATTTGAGCTAAGATTTGACCTTTTTTCACTTTTGAGTTGTGCTCAACATAAATTTTATCGATTACGCCTGAGACTTCAGAACCGACGTCAACAGCAGTTACAGCCGTAAGTTCGCCAGTAGCTGTCACCACCGACTGAATGGTACCTTTGCTTACAGGCTTAGTTCTGAAAACTTGTCTCTCGTTAGCACTGCGCGAACGCATGAACAGGAATCCCCCGCCCACAGCAATGGCGACAATGATTAAAATTATCAGAATCCGCTTCATTATTTTTCCTCTCTAAGGCTTGGGAATTCAGCTTTTATTTTTTCTGCCGAAGCACCACTATCAAATATTTGCGGCAGCTCCGGAACGGAGTCTAAACCTATTTCTTCTTTAAGTTCAGGCAAGTTGTCCATATCGTCCACGCCTAAAGCTTTTATCATGACGGCTTTGGCAATGCGCAAATCGTTTAAAGCAGAAGCATAATTGACTTGAGCCTGAGACAAGCTCACTTCAGCGTCGGAAACCTCTACGCTGGTGCCTACGCCGACTTTATAACGAGCAGCAGCCAAACGATACTTTTCTTGAGCTGAAGCCATAGCAGCTTCGGCTGAAGCGATAGAAGCTTCGGACTGGCGCAAAGACACTTCAGCGCTTTTCACTTCTTGGAAAATTTTTAAACGCTGATTCTGAAAATCTTCAGCCAAAGCTCTGGCTTTTATTTTCTGAGCGCTCTCTTCATACTTGCGTAAATATCCGTCAAATAAAGACCAATTGAGGCTCAAACCTACACTCCAGTTGCCTTCAAAAGGTGAGAGAGAACCACTGCCACCCACGTTGGCACTGGCTCGCAAAGTAGGGTAGCCATCGGTACGAATTACGTCTAATTCATTTAAAGCAGAGCGCAAAGCGATTTGACAATTGAGCAACTCGGAACGATTAGCTAAAGCCGTTTGCAACAACTTATCAGAATCAAGTTCTCCTAAGTGCTCCCAATAAGGATCCAAAGTCAATTGATAAGGCTCGGCTTCAGAACGGCCCATGCTCACATTGAGCGTTACCCAATCCACCATAAGCTGAGTTTTAGCTTGCACTACTTCGTGCTGAGCAGAAGCTAAATCGGCTTCGGCAGAAACGACGTCAGCTTTGGCTTTAGTGCCAGTTGCATAATGCTGGCGAGCTTCGTTTAAACGGATCTCACGATTTTGCGCATTATCTAAAGCGATCATCAATAAAGTTTGATCGATGTAGCAAGCGAACCAAGCCTTGCGCACGTCGAGCAAAACTTGTTGGCGCTGACTTTCTAAACTGGCTAAAGCTGAAGCTTCGGCCAATTCAGCACGGCGCAAACGCGGACGGCGACTTAAATCGATCAGAGTTTGGCTGGCCGTAATGCCGGCATTAACTCGACTGCTGGAACGGCTGTTGCCTCCGGAAGCCACTTTAATAGTCTGGCCAGTAGTTGGATCGGTCATGGTACTTTCATTTTGGCTGACAAACATACCACTATGAGTAAAACCAGCCGAAAAAGAAATAGAAGGATAAATGTTGCTAAGCCATTGACCCAACTGTTCGTGGGAAACCATGGCTGCATACTTACTAGATTGCAAAGTTGGACTATATTTCAAAGCATACTCTTCAGCTTGAAATAAAGTCAGCGGAGCGGCATCTTCAGGAATAGAAGCTTCTTTTCTCAGCCGTTCCAATTTTTTTTGATCGACCTGCATTATGGACTTGTACTGCTCGCGCACACTTTTGTTAGCTTTGTCAGCTTCAGCAGTGACTGCGCTGCTCGTTGTCCCCGAAGAAGCGCTAACGCTTCGGGCAGGTACACTTTCTGCTTCAGGCGAACAGCTACCGGCTTGAGTAAGGCTCAAGGCGGTTCCAGCTATGGCCACACAAAGCAGAAGCCATCTTTTTGAGTAGAAAGAATTCATGCTATACGCTCTCAGCTTATTTGTTTATGCTCCAATTTGCACAATATTTATTCGGTAACTACGTGAGCTTTTATTTACAAGTCACAAAGTTGTTTCCCCTTAATTCTAATTAAGATATAATAAAAAAATTTGTTTCCCATTGGGAATTAAAATGTCATAAATTCTTTGTCTGCTTATAAAACTTCAACAATTACTTATATGGCTGCTTTTATAGCCATAACCTTAACACTAAGAGCCTTGCCTGCCCCGCCGATTATGCACGGCTTCTTTAGATTTGTCGCTTTTCCCATCATCTTATCCGGCTTCATCTTGGGCCCCAAAGCAGGTTTTTGGGTAGGCGCCATTAGCGATATCTTGGGCTGGGTGATTTTTCCCAGTGGCCCTTATTTCCCTGGTTTTACTTTAACCCAAGGTTTAACCGGCTATCTACCTGCCAAATTGTTAGGCCAGCAGCCGCGCTCTTGGTGGCGTCTCTTCGGAGCTGTAGCGGTAGGCCAATTGTTAACTAAGTTTTTCTTGGTGCCGCTCTTCCAACATATACTTTTCCGCCCAACTCCCCATTGGCTCACCACCTGGTGCTATATAAGTTGGGCATCCTTGCCAGCCCAAGCCTTTCATATTCCACTTTACACTTGGTTAATCGCCTGCTCTTTGCGTTGCCTGCCGCCCTCCCACTTAGGGAAAGCCGCTCAAACGCCTCCAGCGTCGGCCGCCAAACAATCAAAAAAATAGAAAGTCGGCTAAGCTCTGCAGCCGAGCCGACTTTCTATCAGCCTTTATACTAAAAGGATCTAGGAACGACGCTCACGGGGCACGCGGACGCGCTTAATGCCACCATCATTTTTTCTGTCGTAAGAGCGGCCGACAGAACGTTCACCATGACTGCGCTCACTGCGACCATTGCGGCTGCCGAAACGCTCAAAGCGACGACCGTCGCGAGAGGAAGAGAAGCGGTCGCTACGTTTATCGCCACGACCAAAGCTCTTTTCACCAGAGCGACGCTCACCATAACCGGAACGGCCAGAAGAGAAACGCTCGCTGCGCTTGTCACCGCGACCGCCAAAACGATCATCGCGACGACCTTCACGACCAGCATAGCGCTCGCTACGTTTGTCGCTGCGTCCACCGCGCTCAAATTTGTGTTCACCGCGACGAGGATAACGCTCAGATCTGCGTTCGTCATCTTCACGACGTCCGTAGCCTCTGTCATTCTGACGATAGGCCATATCGAAACGGCGAGGATCGTCCTTGGCAAATTCGCGAGGAACACGTCCCTCTTGGTCGCGGTCATCACGATCATAGTCGCGGCGCACTAAACGAGCGGCCCAACGAGGAGCGCGTCTAGTTTCGGCAGCGACTCCAGCGGCGGGCTCAGCCTTTTCTTCAGCAGGACGCTCGACAATGCGTACATGCTCAGCCTTAGGGGCATCTTTAGTAGCGGAGAAATCTTGCTCTTCCAAGGAAACGGGAGCTTGAGGAGCGGCAGCAACTTGAGGCTGAGCTTCTACAGTGGCAGCAGGCTCAATATCGTTGGCAGCAGCTTCACTGTCAAACTCGGGAACGACCGGTTTTTCACGACGAGTGTAGTTGCGTAATTCTTCCTTGGCATAGTCGGCATAATGGCTTTCCATGCTGGCAGGACGAGCCGCAGCACGCTCTCTAGAAGCGGCTTTGCGCAACATACGTCCCATGCTAGGTAATCTTCTAATAGCATCACCAATACCGTCTAAAACATAGGTAGAAATATCGGTGGGCAAGATGCCGCTGGGGCCAACCAGCACGTTAGGCTGGAAAAATTCTTCCGCAAATTGTTCAAAGTAAGCGTTAATCTTATTGGGACTCTCGTAAGCAATAGTCTCATGGTTGATGCCGCCCAAAACGGAGCGCTTCCACTCGGCAATGCCATTGCGCAAAGATTGCTTGGCTGCAAAGTGAGGCCAGCTGACTACTTGAGTTTTGTAAGATTCGAGCGTGTCAAAATAAAGACGCTTGCTGTCGATACGTAAGATGTTAAATGGAGCGGAAGCGGCAGCTTCTAAAACTCTGTTGTTGAAAGGCTGACAAAGCTCTTCATGGCTCAAAGGATCGAGTACATCGTAAGCAGCCTCGGTTAAGGTAAAGAAAATACCTTTAATGCCAAGTTCCATAGCTTTTTGGACATACCTTACCTGAGAAGCGGAAATAATGTCTAAGGCGGCTTTGACTATTTCCGGACGGCGTCTGGCTGTAGCCAAGACCATATCAGGACTGGACAATTTGCATAAAACTGTCCAGGGGCTGTCCACAGAATCGACAACCCAAACGTCGTCGTTCTTTAAAGAGCGCACAATTTTGTCCAAAGCTCTCAACTGATCTCCCCAGTATCCCTCTTCGGCTACAATGCAAGGAATCTGTAAGAAATCGCTGGCTTTGTCAAAACTGCGCAAGTTGGTCAAAGGATAAGGATATCCATTCATTACTCGAAGGTAATCGAGTTCAAAGCGTCTGGCAAAAGCAATATGTACATCAGCGACTGCATCGCCGGACATATGCTGCAAACCAAAATTGTACCAAAAAGAAAAAGGAGGTCTGTCGACCTCTGCCCCCGCCAAAGCGGCTTGAATGCGTTCCGAACTGTTCATAGAAAACGCCATTCAGCAACTACAGATAAGCTCCTGCCCTACAAAACAAACAAAAAGGGCAGCAGCTTCGAAATTACAGAAGCTCTGCCCTCATTTCACTTCTGCCGTATACCGACTCTGATAGACACTAACACCAAGCATGATTTGCTACAGTGCCTATCTGGAACTAGTACCGACAAGAAGCTATTTATTGAGATATTTAGCAGCGTAGACGCAAACGCCATCAGCCAGTCCATCGGCTATCGACTGACGATAATTTGGATCGCCAAGCAACTTAGCTTCAGTTGGATTACTAAGAAAAGCCGTTTCGACCAACACGGCCGGCATTTGCGAGTGAACTAACACAAAGAAACGATCTTGTTGAATGCCACGATCGTAGCGCCCGCTGGCTCGCAATAAATGCGGATAGATACACTCAGCCAAAGCGCGGTCGGAGCGCTTATAGACATGCAAAGAGGTGCCTTCGGCTGCGCTTGAAGCGGCGGCATTACAATGGACGCTGACAAAGATATCGGCGTTAGCATTGGCACCAACATCGACACGAGCGCCAAGCTCTTGAGTGTTGGAAGAGCCAGCCCAAGTTACATCACGATCCGTCTCTCGAGTGAGAATGACATTCCAACCGCGACGACGCAAGTTATCAGCCATCTTCAAACAAATATCCAAAGTGACGTCTTTTTCCATATAACCATAGGCGTTACTTACACAACCTGAGTCGGAACCGCCATGGCCGGCATCAATACAAATAGTCTTGCCTCCTCCACCAAGAGCGGCATATGAAGGCGTGCCACTTAAAGCGCCAGATCCGCTCAAAACAGCCATATTAGTATCGATTTTATCTTCGGAAATAGCTAAGCAAATACTATTGGGGGCAGTGCCTGGACTGACTTTTACGCTTACAGCATCATTTAAGTCGAGAACGACACGAGTAATGGGTATAGGCTTAGCGGCATATTGAGAGATGCGGACTTGCTCAACAAGTTTGCCGGCAATTTTTTTAGAGATCTTGTTGTCTGGGAAAATAACGTGCTTAAAATCGATAACAAAGCGATTCTTGCCCTCAGTTAAGCGGCGCCATTCATAAGCCACTGGACCGCTGAAAGCGACGGTAACATTGCTGCTGGCAGAGCTAGCAGTGCTGAAGCGGCCGATATCACAACTGACTACTTTTTCGTCTTTATATTGGGAAACGGCTGACTGAGGCAAACTAAGCGCAAATTTAAAATTCGTACCGGTGCGAATAGCCGGAGGAGATATTCTAAGCTTAGGAGTGGTCGGGACCACAATACGCGACACCGCCGGCCCCAAAGAAAATTGACCTAAACGTATATCGCCTATTTCCGGATGATTGACTCTCAAACTGGTAGTATCTAAAACACCCCCAGCCACATCGATAACGTAGCGATCCGGCTTGGAGAGTTTAAAAGTCGAAAAAGTTACTGGAGCACTCGCTACTACGTTTAACGTTAAATCAGATCCACTTCCGTCCAAACGTACTGAAGTAATTAAAGGATCGATCCAGCCTTTGCTTTTGGCATTATCTATAGTGACACGTACATCCAAAAAATCTTCCAAAATGGAAATAGGACAAAAGTAAGTGCCAGATATTTCTCTAATGCCCACATCTAAGATGCGTCCACCTAAAGAATCGGCCATTTGCATTTGGTCAATCTTTAAAGTATTGGTCTTGCCATGGCGAGTTACGCTAAGTGTCTTGGACGATTTGTTCCAACTCCAGGACGAAGCGCCAAAAGCAGAGGCAATAGATTTGATGTTTGGCGCGTCAATAGGCACAAAGTACTCATCTTCAATACCAGTAGTGCGTATAGTTAAAGGATAATTTCTACCCTTAGCTGTTACGTTAATATTTTTAGGCGAGCCGACAACAACTTGCGCGGGTAAATCAGCAGAAGCTTGCTTAGGGTTACTAGCCCGTCCACGTCTGGTCGTGCTTACAGTCGTATTGCCAGTACTCTTTTTAGGATCAACTATTTTAGTGTCAGACGTTTTTACATTTGTTGAAGTCGATCCCGAAGAAGTTTTGTTTTTATTGTAGGAAGGAGCAGCAGCAGGCGCAGGGACCGAAGGCTGAGTATGCGTTTTTTTACTACTAGTAGTCTTTCTATTATAATGTCGTCCCCAAGGGAAACCTTTGGAGCTATTAAACTTCCTCGTACTCTTAGAGCGAGTGCGGCTCTTACTCTTAGTAGAGGTTTTAAGCGAAGAAGTCTTAGAAGAAGATTTCACTTTGGGCGCAGGAGCTGCCTGAGAAGGTTTAATCTTAGTTGAAGCGCCACTATCTACCGAAGCTTCACTTCCGCTATTTAGAGGATCATCAGGAATTTTAATCAGAACAGGGGCCACTCCATCCTCTTCTTCAGAAGGATCGGCCCAAGCTTGCCCACTTAAGCACAAGCACATCAAACAAGCAATTATAAAAGTAAAATTCCGTAATTTATTGCGCATAACTAACGATCGTGCCAAATTCTCCCACTTTGGCGTCCATTCTTTCCCACGTATAATAGAACAAAATCCACCCTGTTTTCACAGGCAGGGCGCCTTGTTTCTCTCCATTCTTCGCTTAGCCTGCCAAGGTCGAGGAAACACCTTGACGCTTAGCAAGGTAAGAGAAGCTAATGCATAGAAATTTTCTTTGGTCTTTTGCCAGTTCTTTATCGAACCGACATTTTATTTTAAGCTCTTTTTATGGTCGCCGTTTCACTTTAAACGGGCCGCCTTCTTTCAAAAAAATGAATATTGCTGATACTCATATCCATCTCAATAGTGAAGAATACCAAACTAATCGCTCACAACTTATTGCTGAAGCTAAGCAAGTAGGATTGAGCGCTTTCATAGTGCCCGGTACCGACTTAGCAACTTCACAAAGCGCTGTAGCTCTAAGCCAAGAAGAAAGTTCGATTTTGCCTGCTGTAGGTATTCACCCTCACGAAGCCGACAGCTTAAGTGCCGAGGCCTTGAAAGGCATAGAGGAGCTTTTTCCTTACGCTGTAGCCATAGGTGAAATCGGTCTAGACTATCATTATAATTTTTCTTCGCCAGAACAACAGTTAAAATGTTTGGAAGAAAATTTCAAGCTAGCTCAGAAAGCCGATTTACCAGTCATTTTACACATTCGCGAAGCCGATACAGATATGTGGCAATTTTTGCAAAGCTTCGGAGTTCCCCATAAAGGCGGTGTGATACATTGCTGCAGTTCAAATTGGGAGACTGCGCAAAAATATCTGGCTTTAGGCTTTTATATAGGCATTACCGGCATGGTCACTTTTCCTAAACTAAAAGATGTAGCCGAAATTGCCACGAAATGTCCGTCGGACAGACTACTTATCGAAACTGACGGCCCTTATTTGGCTCCCGTTCCCAAGCGCGGACGTATTTGTGAGCCAGCTTGGTTGAAAGAATATACCTTGCCTTATATTGCCAAATTGCGCGGCCAAAGCGTGGAAGAGACAGCCCAGCAAACAGCAGCTAATGCTTGTCGTCTTTTTGGAGAACGGCTTACAAAATTACTACAATAGGACAATCCTAAATAAACAAAAACGTCTTTACTAGACGGTTCAAACCACAAAACAAATTCTAAATAAAAAGAACTTATTGAGAGGAAAAAAAACGTGACTCAAGATCAGACGAAGTTTTTCTTTGTAGGTTTAGGCAATATCGGTTGTCAGGCTGTACATAAAGCCGTGACCACAGTGGCTGAAGCCTATTCAGCGTCAGTCAGAGGCCTTTTGCTCGATACTGCCCATGCTTCTATTGAGTCTTTTACTCCTTCTCCTTTAATAAAAAGTGTTTATTTAGATACGCTCAAAGGCACTAGAGCTATCCAATTGCGCTCACAATCAAAAGTTTTGGACAGCTGGCTCCCCAACTTTCCCATGACTTTAGAGCCAGGCAGCGGCTTATTCGGTTCTAAAGCTTTGGGACGTTTAGCTTTAATTATCAATATTGTGCAAATTGCCAAAACTTTCAAAGAGCAAGTAAAAGAGCTAATAGCCCAAAGCCCAACTGAAAACGAAGTACAAGTAATTATTTGCTGTTCTCTCGGAGGTGGCACCAGTTCAGCTCACATCGACTTGGCTTATTTACTTAGAGCTCAATTGGAAAATTTGGCAATCAAGCACAAAATTATCGCCCTCTTCCCCTACTCTAAGCAATTGCCAGAATCAGAAACTACAGCCGCCAATATCTACGCTGGTCTAATCGAGCTCAACCACTGGATGGATGCATCTACTTGGCATAAATTTGCTTGTGATCTCGACGAAGTTGATAAGTGGGAGATTCCCGAAGACGAAAGTAAAGCCAACAAACGCGACGAGAGCACTGCCGAGATTTTAGCTAAATTGGATATTTATTTAGCGGAAAACGTCAGAAATGTTAATCCAGGCTTAGGCAAAGAGCACAAAGAAGGCGAAGAAGCACAAAGCGAAGGCGATACCAGCAAAAAGCTAAGTGGCAAAGTCGACCTCAAAGAGTCTTCCGCTCCAGTTTACGATATGGTAGTTTTCAACAGTTTGGAGAAATTCAACGACGAACTGGAAAATCAAATGCTAAGCCATACTTTAGTGCGCCTGGCTTATTGGTATTTCGAAGGCCCTCATTTATACAACCAATTAGTCCAAAGCTTGAGTGATACTCAGCCTAAAAATGATGAGAATGAGCCTTCATCTTTGGAAATAGATTCAACTAACGCAAAATCACAAGCAGATAATTGTAACTATGCCGACTTGCATTCTTACCAAGTAGCCCGCCCTACACAAAAGATCTTGAGTGTTGCTCGCAACCTGTCCAGCCAAGCGGTTGTAGCCGAGCTTTACAATCTCTTCTTCGAGAAAGATTTAGAACAAGACAAAGTACGCGGCCTGGAAATGGGCAAAGAGTTTATTAAAGCTCGCAATCTAGACTCCTTAGAAGTGCACCAGCGCTATACAAAATGTTGGCAACAATTGGAAAACGGCCTATACGACGCCGCTTCCTTCATTAAAAATAAGCTGAACGAACTACAGCAAAAGCCGCTTTATGGAGCGGAGCTAGTAACTTATTGCCAAACTTTCGACGCCGAGTTGCAAAAATTGGCTGAAAAATGCGAAACTCAGCCAGACTTTTTTGCAGCTTTAGCTAAAACTACTAAAGATATAAGTGATGATTTTACTATTGGTATCGATAATGTAATCAGCGATACGGTAAATAGGCAACATAACGGTATTGCCATGCAAAGTATGCTCGACGAAGTCAATAAGCAGCTTTCTTTCAGCTTGAGTGCTTTGCACGAACGTACTAACAATGCCAAATCGGAAATGATCCGCTTGGAAGAGCAAAAGGACAAAGCCATCGAAAGTTTGGCTACCTTCAAGCCTTCTCTCTGGCAAAAAATGATGCGTAAAGTCGATTTTACGCCTTTAGAAGAAGCGGGCCAAGTCATTACTGAATATTACAATAACGTATTTGTCAGCTACGTAGGACGCGAAGAAGTAAATGCCTTCTTCAACATGATTAACGTTTGCGAAAATACCACTAAGCGTTTGCATAAATTGCGTCAATTTTTGGACGATTCCACTTCGGCTTTAAAAAGTACCAATCGCCATTTATATAAACAAATTTTAGAAGATGCTGACGAGCCTTTAATTTCTTCTCAAGAAGCAGTCAGCTATATTGCCTCCCACGCCTCTCCTCCCGATTTAATGTTATTTGTTAAAGCTCTGGATCAACTTACAAACTTTAACTTACTCGACTTGCCAGCACATTATTCTTTACAAAATTGGCTTTCTGCTCTCAGAGATGTGGTAGCCAAGCTCTATCCTATGCACGATCCTAAAACTGCAGACGAGTTCTTAAAGCAATATCCTGAAGAGAAGTTAGGCAAAAAATTAAACACCATTGGCAATACTATTGCCTCGCAATTCGTTTATGCTGCTCCGTTTAATTTACCCAATAGTTCCGCCCAAAGGCAAGTTTTTGTTGCTTTTGACACTTGTGCCAACGAACTTAACGGAGCTTCTCCATCCGGTTTGTCAAGCTGCCAACAGGCGGAACATCTGACTCAGGCTCTGCAGAAAGCCAATTTTTCCGTACCATCAAAGCTTATCGACGAACCAAATTCCGAAACATTAGATTTTGTAGAGCTAACCAATGGATTTACTCTGGCCGATTTAGAAATCTCAGAATACAAAGACGCTTACTTGGAATCGTTAGTGAGGGGCAGTCGAGCTATGCAAGCTCGTAAAGATGTCAGATTGAAATCTTTGCTTAAAGTTGATAGCCGTACCCACTTAAGCGTGGTTATTTTGTTAGCTTCTGCCTTTAAATTTGGCGTATTGCAAGAGCGTGAAGA
Source organism: Candidatus Bruticola papionis (assembly GCA_002407045.1). Classification (GTDB taxonomy): domain Bacteria; phylum Vulcanimicrobiota; class Xenobia; order Xenobiales; family Xenobiaceae; genus Bruticola; species Bruticola papionis. The sequence goes on from DHKB01000052.1 coordinate 16,376, forward strand.
TCCCAATTCTTACGACAAAGAGTTACGCCTTACCAGTAACAAATGGATGGATTTAACCTCAATACGAGCTTGCTTAAAAGTATTTGCCGATCCAGTCGAAGCTTTGCTTTTTGAGAACAATTTCTATCAAGAATTATTAAAGTGGAGACAACAGCAAATGAATAGCATGGGCATGAATGCTTGGCTTAAAGCTATGGCTCCAGATGCTTGGGGAGGCGAACCTTTTGTAAATCGCCCCGAGTCTTGCTTCTATTCGTTGAATCTTGATAAGCAAATGCTCACCTTGCAAAAATTGATGTCACACGATTTGGAGCGTCACTGGCCGTCTTGGAAATATAAAATTGCTGAATTTCTCAACCAAGGATTAGATCTCAAAGCGGCTATCGCAAAAACCGTACAGCCAAGTATAGCTGAATGGTTAGAAATGCGCTGGAATAAGGAGCATCCTCTATAGAATGGAGGCGCCCTTACCCTTTTTTAGGGCAGGTCTGCTGCGGCAAGTTACGAACACAAAGCGGCTATGAAGAACTTCCCTTTTTCTTTTAAAACTTTAGTTATCACCTTGGCTTCTGCCGCTTGTTTGGCCATTCCTAGCGCCGCTTGGGCCGAGGAACCTGTCCAGCCTATAAGCAAAGGCCATGCTCTTTTCAATAGCATGCAAGAGCATATTATAAAAATTTCCGACCATATTAAGAGTACCGTAGTACATATCGAAGTACTCTCCAAAGTCGGCAACCAAAGGCGCAAAGCTACCGGAAGCGGTTTGATTTTATCTCCCGACGGTAAAATCGTAACCAATTATCACGTTATCGATAAAGCTCAGCTGATTACGGTCATCCTAGATGACAAGAGCAAATACACTGCCGAGATCATCCGCGACGACCAACAGACAGACTTAGCTTTCTTGAAAATTAAGCCTAACCGCGCTTTGCCTTACGCTCAGTTAGCTGACTCAGATAAAGTACAAGTCGGAGAATGGATTATCGCTGTAGGTAACCCTTACGGTTTTGACCGTACCGTCTCTTTCGGTATTGTCAGCGGAAAAGGGCGCTTCATTCCTGGAGCCGACAATGGCGTACCTCTTATTAACGACTTTATTCAAATTGACGCTTTAATCGATCCGGGCAACTCCGGCGGTCCCTTAGTCAATATGAATGGCGAAGTCGTCGGTATCAACTCTATCGGCGTCGGCCGCGGCCAAGGCTTTACTATTCCTTCCAATATAGTTAAAGACGTAGACAGTCGCCTTGAAGTTGAAGGCCATATTCAACGCGGTTGGCTGGGCGTATTTATGCAACCCTTTACTGAAGAATATGCTACTTTTACTAAGCAACCAAACTTGCGCGGTCTCTTAGTCAGCGATACAGCCAAAGACAGCCCTGCTTATAAAGCAGGTTTGCGCAGCGGTGATGTTATCACCAAACTCAATGGCAAAACTGTCAATGCTGACAGCGACGAAGCCTTGAATCGTGTTAAATTAGAAGTTGCCCAGTTGCTGCCCAATGCCAAAGTGCCTATTGAATATGTCCGCAATGGTAAAAAGCACGAAACTTCGGCAATTTTAGGTGTACAGCCTAACGTAACCACCAATGATATTGAAACTAGCTATGGCTTTATTGCTAACGAAATTACCGTAGCTTCCGAATTGGAGTATCGCCTCTTAGATCGTGACGGTATGCTCGTTTCCAAAGTTGAAAAAGGTTCTGCAGCAGCCAACGCCAGTCTCTCAGTGGGTGACGTTATTACTAAAATAAACGATAAGCCCATTCACAATGCTAAGGATCTGAAAGACGCCTTAAATAATGTCAAAAATGACAAGCACTTCTTGATTACCGCCAAACGCGGCTTAATCAAAGTATTTTGCCTTATCGACACCTCTACTTATGGTATCGCTGCTCCTACCGAAACTGACAAAGAAAAATAATCGCTTAATTTTTTAGTTTTTTTCGTCAGTATAGAAAAAGCAGTCTGTTTTCAATTACTAAAAACAGACTGCTTTTTTGCTTTATTTTTTAGCCAAAGCGCAGCAAGCGCAAGAATGACTTCCTAAGAAAAAAAAAAGCCTCTCGCTTTTCTCCTTAGGTGGAGCTATTCAGCGAGAGGCTTTAGCCTAAATTGTCAGGCGACTAATTCGCAAGAACTAGCGTACAATGCGACGCTCTCTGTCGCGCTCGAGGAGCTGAACGAGAGTGTTGACGGGGTTCTGGAAGCGGGTGAGCAAGATCATAGCAGCAATGACGAAAGGCTTGTGGGCAGCTTCGGCATAGGTGTCTAAGCGATAGCGCTCAAATACGGAAGCGGCGCATTCGCCTTCTTTGCAGCTGACACCGCTGATGTCGGCGGGCAAGCAGTGGCAGTAGAGAGCCTTACCATTGCGGGTAAGTTTCATCATCTCTTCAGTGCATTCCCAATCTTTGTGGGTAGCGTTGTGGGCCAAAGCTCTTTCTTCGAGGGCCTTAAGCTCGGAAGCGCGGCCGGAACGAAGCAACTCGGTGCGCTCTTGCATTACAGTGAAGGGAGCCCAGCTCTTAGGATAGACGATGTCGGCATTTTCGAAAGCTTCTTCCATGGAGTGGGTGATGTTGAAGCTGCCACCGGTCTCCTGGGAGAACTTGCGGGCGGCTTCGACGGGCTCGTCTAACAAATCGTAACCTTCGGGGTAAGCCAAGCTTACATCCATACCGAAGCGGCTCATCAAACCGATGATACCCTGAGGAACGGAGAGGGGCTTGCCATAGCTGGGAGAGTAGGCCCAAGTCATGGCTACTTTCTTACCACGCAAGTTCTCTACGCCACCGAAGCGCTCGATGATGTGACTCAAGTCGGCCAAAGCCTGGGTGGGGTGGTCGAGGTCGCACTGTAAGTTGACTACGGAAGTACGGTTAGGCAAAATGCCGTGCTCGTAGCTTTCCTGAATGGAATCAGACATTTCTTTCTGATAGCGGTGACCTTCGCCAATGAACATGTCATCACGAATACCGATAACTTCGGTCAAGAAAGAAATCATGGTAGCGGTCTCGCGAACGGTCTCACCATGAGCGATCTGAGAGGTGCTTTCGTCGAGTTCTTCAGTACCCAAGCCGAGCATGTTACAAGCGGACTTGAAGGAGTAGCGGGTACGGGTGGACTTGTCGCGGAAGATGGACAGACCTAATCCGGTATCGAAAACTTTTACGGACTTACCGGCGCGATTTAAGCGCTGCAAAGCTTCAGCCACTAAAAGAACGGCGTTGATGGTCTCTTTGGGATAGCGCCAAGTAATAAAGAAGCTGTCGTTGTAAAGATCAGTAGGGTTAGCTTCTAATTCGTTGATAATTTTTTTTACTCTGTCGAGGTTGATGTCGGCCACAGTATATACACTCCAAAAAAAATGGTTAAAAAACTGGCACTGTTTTAGACAATGTCATTTTTTATCCTGCACACAATAAAGGGAATATTGTGCATTTTGCTGCTAAACTGCAGAAGTTTTCGTTATATTTATAAAAAACATATCGCAGCTCATTACAAGCTCGATTGAGCAGAACGCCCTAACTTGTACAGGCTGCCTCTGCTCATTTTTTTTCTAGACTTCTTCAATCCAAATTTCCGCGCCTATTTGCTTAGGAATAACAGACAGCATACCATTTTTAACCACAGCAGTTGAATTGTAAATTACTCCCCTAAAGAGTGTACCTTCAGGTAAAGCGGCTGCTTTCACAGAAATAGCTGTATATTGAGCCGTACTCGATGCACTATTTTCAATTTGTTTGTCTTCCTTGGTAATAGCGCAAATAGCTCGAGGGCCTTGGCCTTCACGCATAAAAGCTAAGCTGCCGTCTTGAGCATAAAGCCATTGCAAACCGCCACGGCGTAAACATTCCGTTTTTTTACGCGCAGCACACAATTTTTTCATAATTTGCAACATTCGGTTATTCCATTGGCTTCTGTCCCAAATCATTGGGCGGCGATTGTCTGGGTCTAGGCCACCTTCCATGCCGATCTCATCACCATAGTAAATGCAAGGCACTCCCTGGTAAGCGAACATAAAGATATAAAGAGCAGATGCTTTTGTAGATTTGCCTTGATTGAAAGTTCTAACGCGCGGCAAATCGTGGCTGCCCAACAAATTAAGCATATTGAGAGCGTTTTTCTCAGGAATGGCAGCTCGGAAGCTTTGCATTTGTTCCACAAGATCCAAATCGGCCAGAGGTGCTTTATCGCCCCAACCTTTGCCTTTAAAAGCTTCAAAGTCAAAACCAGCCATCCACTGATTCATGGGCATACAAAAAGCTCGGTAATTCATGGAAGCATCAAATTCGTCGCCTTGTTGATAATCGCTCGGATCAAAAAATTGCTCGCCCAAAAGCCAAGTTTGCGGAGCTTCTTCTTTGACTGCTTGTCTCATTTCCCGGCCTATCTCATGACCTAATTGATCCATTTTTTGTCTAGCTAGCATATTAGCCACGTCTAAACGCCAACCGTCTATGGAATAAGGTTCGCGCAACCAACGACGCATAATAGAATCGGCATCACCATACATACGCCGACGCAATTCCTGAGAGCGATAATTTAAGCGTGGCAAAGTGCTTACTCCCAGCCACATTTCATATTGGTCAGGATTGTCATTATAGAAGGTAAAGAAAGAGTACTCCGGAGCGTTTTTATCTTGCCTGGCTTTTTTAAACCATTCATTATGATCGCCGCAATGGTTGGGCACTAAATCGAGCACCAAGCGCATATGTCTATCTTTAGTTGCTTGACGCAATTGAGCTAAAGCTTTGTTGCCGCCAAAGTGCGGGTCCACATTGTAATAATCAGCTACATCATATTTATGATTGCTGGGAGAAGTAAAAATAGGCGTCAAGTACAGAGCATCTACGCCTAATTCACGTAAATAATCTAATTTGGAAGTAATGCCGGGCAAATCTCCACCGTAAAAAGAGCAATTACCAGAAGATTTGTCGACAGGATCGTCCCAAGCGAAGGCTCTGGCAGTTTTACCAGCCAAAGTATACTCTCCGTCTTTAACATTGGTAGAGCTATCGCCGCAGCAGAAACGCTCTGGGAAAATTTGATAAAAGATTGAGTCTTGCACCCACTCAGGAGGCTCGTTTACCAAAGAGACCTTAAAGTCATCTCTATCTAAAGGAGTAAAAGAGCATAAGCCTTTGGCATTAAAATAAAGGTTACCCTTAGCCCTGACACAGCAAAAACGATAGTGCAATAAGGGCACGCCTACTTCTACATAAGCTTCCCACCACTCCCAACTATTATCGCAGCGTTTAGCTAATTCCGCCCCTTCGCTCTGTAGCTTACGAGTAGCTTCTATAAAGCATTCTTCTCCTTCCGGAGCCGTACGCACATAAACATTTTCAATAGCCAATTCTTTACTTAAGCGCAAACGAAGAAGCAAACGGTTGCTGCCATTAAGCCTACAGCAATAGGGCGGAATTGCAGCATGAAAAATTGAGGCAGAAACAAAGCTATACATGGAGTAGACCTTTCAACAATGCGAAAACTTAATAGAGCGATATGCCGCCAACATATTCAAGAAGAGCCTGCCTATTCCGCCTTAGGATCAACTATCCACACGTTTTCTTAATGTTGCCAAAGGCTTACCAAAGTTGTTCTATGGCTAATTAAGCAGGGAAACACAAGAGAACGGCGACTCCTAAATGACTAGGAATTTACGAAGATCGAGCGAACCTCTCAGAGCTTATGAGCGTCCCGGAAATAAGACGATATACAATTACCAAAGTTGCCCCAGAGCGTGCCTTTGAAGCCTGGACAGAACCGGAGCATTTGTCTCGTTGGTTCTGCGATAAGGTTGTAGGTTGGCCCGGCTATGGTGGTACCTTAACTATGACTTGGGAGAAGTTTGGCTTCAGCATAGACTATTATTTGCCAACCATTATTCCGCCCAAAAAAGTAGTTATGAAGTCGCTTATTCCCGGCTTAGGTACACAGACGCTCAATATTTCCATTCGTTCCTATGGTAATGGTTGCCGTGTGGAAATAGTCGAAACTGGCCCAGGTGCCGAAGGACAAGCCGGAGCTGGCGACGCCAAGTCTGGCTGGGAAATGTCTTTGGCCTTATTTAAAACCTACGTCGAGAACTTTTGGAATAAAAATCGACGCACTTTTTTTGCCATTATTACCGCTCCCTACGAAAACAGCCGCCTTATGCACTATTACAAAGACGAAGACGGTCTGACTAAGTGGTTGGCCAAGTCAGGTTCTATTGGCGAGCCTGGTACTCCAGTAAGCTTGAAGCTAAAAAACGGCATGAATCTTACAGGAAAAGTAATGGCTGTGACTAGCCATGAGCTTTTGGTCACCTGGCGAGAGATTACTGGTTTTATAGAATTTAAGTCTTTCACAGGCAGCGCCGAACGCACTGCCATTTTGGTGCGCGGTTCTACTTATGGCGATACTATCAGCGACGAAAAATTGGCCGAGATCAACCGCTTTATGGAACAAGCTGTCAGCGTGCTTCATATTATCTTAAAAGCTGAGGAAGAAGCACGCCAAACTATCGCTGCCCGCAAGGCGGCCAAAGAAGCTGAACGCCAAGCCAAAATGCAAGCCGAAGCTCAAGCGGCAGCCCTAGCAGCAGCCCAAGAAATTTTACAAGCTGGCAATAGCGAAGATGAGCTCTTGCGCATGACTCGCGAAGCCGAAGAACAAGCAGCCAAAATAAAAGAAGAGCTCATCCAGAGCGCCGATTCTTTTGATGAAAGCGAGCTGCCACCACCTCCGCTTGAGCCCGAAGACGAAGAGCCGGATCCTGTGCCCAATCCCGGCGAAGAACTAGACGATCAAGACGATTGAGCTTTTCATTAAGCCACAAATATGGCCCACTGCCAAGCCGCTCCGAATTAATTAGAAGTCTGAGCGGCTTTTTGTTTGCACGCCGGGATTTTTTCCTTATCCGGCTTATAGCCCAAAGCGCCAAAATTTTCAGCCACTACTAGCTGCCTGGCGGGCAGCGAAAAATGGACGCCCAGCGCCAACTAGCGCATTAACATTTTTGTCACATGGCGGCAATTTGTACTTAACAGTGCCACCCAATTTTTTTCACTTTTGTCTGCCATACTCTAAGTACAAAGGTTGACATCTCCCCAAACCAAAGCTGTCGGCCTGAGTACGAGTAAAAGGAAAGGGCCGACTGATATATGTACCAATATGCGGCAATTGATAGTCTAGTTTATCGTTCTTTAGATGGATTCAGCTTAAATTGCCGCACTCACGCAGCTCCCAATCGAGCTGTCCCTACCGAATTGGCTGAAAGTTTGGAAGTTTTAAGCGTACAGCCGCAGGACAAAAGTGAAATATCCGCCGTTGCTGCTCAAGTCGAGCCATTGCCGCCTCAACAAGGGCCGGAGTGGCGTTCATTTTACGAGCATTGGCGTGTGCCCGTAGTAGCACGTAGCCAAGATTTTGAAGTGTGGCACTATGGCCCCGAGCGCAATTTAAACGAAATTTTGCCTCAAATTGAAACAAATTCGCTCAAATGCTCGGGGCAACATTTGCAAGCCATACAAACAGCGCAGAAAACGCTGAACTCCTTTTCAGCCGATTTGGGACGGGAATTTGCTTTAAGTAACGAACCTTTACCTATTGTCATAGGCCATCCTCAGGTGCAAGGCAGTTTGCCCTTTTATCAGCAAGCGCCATTTAAGTGTATAGGGCTAAGCCATAATGCCGAATATATTCATCCCGATGCTATCAGTCACGAAACTGGTCATGCCATATTAGACAGTCGGCACCAGTATAATTATCAAGATTTTGAGACAGCTGCCGTCCATGAAGCCTTCGCCGATTGTTGTTCACTATTAGCCGCTTGGCATGAACCGCAAATAATATGGGACATCTTACGCCAAAGAGCTTTGGGTCTCTCTTCTAATAAGCTTACAGCTATAGGAGAGAATTTGGGGCCCAGTTCCAACAATTATCCTATCAGAGATTTGAGCCAAAATGCTGATTCTAGCGAGGGAATTTTCCCAACTCCTCACCAATATAGCCAAAAATTCACTCAAGCTTTCTATCGTTGTTTACTTGCTTGGGAAGAATTTTATCAGCAAGAAAGCAATAGTGAATTGCGTCAGGCTCAGCCTATTCCACCTGAAATTGAGCAAGAGTTGGCGTCTAGCTATTTGCCAGTTAGTCCTGAGCAATACCAAGCCTTAGCTTTAGCTTGCCACACTTTAGGACGCCATTTCGCCAATTCGCTTAGCTTCTTACCAAAAAATGACAAGCTCAAACTTAGTGATCTTACTCAAGCCTTATTAGATTCGAGCCATGTTTTAGAAAAAGATCCACAAATTAGTAAAAAGATTTATTTAGAGAACTTGCCTTCACTCCCTAATCAAGAAGCCGAAGCTATGCAAACGACAGCGAAAGACTAAATTTATCTAAAAAACTTAATCAAGTTTCCCAACCAAAAGCAGTTCACACACTTTCAGAAACAGCAGATTGTTGCTAAACTTTATGGTAAATAAGCGGTTCGAAAATTGAATCAGTCGACCTTAAGCGGCGCTGTTTCTGGAAAGTATGCCAGCTCCGAGCCCCTTCAAACAATTGGGAGATAAAAGAATTCTGTGAAAAGAAATATACCAAGCAATTGGCCCCAGCCGCAAAGCCGTTGCTTAGGAATACTTTTAGCGGTATTGTTCTTAAGCTGTTTATTCACATCTAAAGTGTCAGCCCAAACTGTAGGCCAAGAGGCTCCTCCTCCCTTGCCTGCCGCTCCTCCTCCAGCTATCACCTATTCAGCCCAAACCGTCCCTCCTGTTATTAGCAAGGCCAGCTCCATAAGTACTGTAGCCGGTTGGCAAATAGTTTCTTTCCCCGTCAGCCAAGTTGAGTCGGTTTGGGGCTTAAAGCGTATGCTCTATAAAATGAGCCGCAATTCTTACATACCTATCGATCCCGTAAATAATCCTCAAAGCTTAGAGCCAGGCTTAGCTTACATAACATATTCTGATTCGCCTTGTAAGATTTACTTTACAAGCAAAAAGCAACCATCTCCGCAACCTATTGTTACTAGCTTGCAACCCGGTTGGAACTTGGTAGGCTTGCCAAGTATGAAAGCGGTTGACAATCCTGCCATTACTCTCACTAATATGGGTGGTCAAACTATTATGCCCACCGATCTTAAAGAGAGAGCCAGCTGGCCACAGCGGACTTGGGTTTCTCCAGATAGCAACACCTTCGTCAACGGCCGTTGGACAAAAACTGGACAAAGCTTAAATAGTTTGGTAGTCCCAGGTCAAATTTTTGCTTTATATTGCCGCGAGCCTTTGCGCTTAAACTGGAATATCAATTTACCAGCACAAGCTTTCCCCGAAGTAGCTCAAGTGTCTCCAGCCAATCCAGCTGTAGGTGACATAGTCTTCGTAAAGGGCAGCCGCTTAGGCAGCCGAGAAACCGGTACCGTCTCTATTGCCGGTATGGCTTTGCCCAACAGCAGCATCTTAGATTGGCAACCCAACTATATCAAATTTAAAATGGCTCAAGGCATACCTTCTGGTTCTTTGCGAGTCAGCGTCAACGGCCGTCCGAGTGCAGCCAATTTGGTTGCTATTTCTAATCATAAGACTAACTTAGCCAAAGCAGCCCCCTCAGCCGCCAAAGCCGGTACAGTGAGCAAAAATGCATTGGCTACGCAATCAACTTCCAAAGCCAACGTTGCTCTTAAGCCCACTGCTAAATCTGCAACTACAGCCCCTAAGGCTGCTGTACAACAGACGACAGTAAAAAAATCCATCTCCAAGTCTGCTTCCTCGGCTTCTACTAACCAGCTTAGCTCCATTGATAAAGAGATCGCTAATGTAGAATACGACTTGAATAATATAGACCTTAGCAAAGCTAGCCCAAGTGTTCAAAGCGACTCTGCTCCTAAAGCTAAGGCTGTAAGAGCTGTTTCTCCAGATGACGCTGCCTTGGAAGCCGAGCAGCAAAGAAATAATGCCGACTACTACGAAAAACAAAGTCAAATCCAAAACAAATTGCGAGAAGCCGACTCTGACGAAGACGCTTCCTATTTATTGCCTGGCGGCACCAGTCTGAGCGGCAGCGCCACTTTGGTAGGCGAAGTAGTCTCTTACCAAGGACGCCCAATTAAAGGCGCCCGAATAGCTTTAAGCAGCGGCCAGCGAGGTTTAACCGATCCAAGTGGCGCCTTTATTATTAGAAACGTTCCTGCTGACCGTTTAGTGCGCATTTCTGTCTCTAAGTCTGGTTACAAAGTTGGTCGCGGCAAAATTGCCATCAATAACGGACAGACCAAAAGAGTAAAAGTAGAGCTGAAAAAGCTTCCCAAAGATCAGACGATCGATGGAGAAGAAGTTGTCAAAACTGGTAATTTTACCGTCAGAGCCGAGAGTTTACGTGTTGGCCCTAGAGAACGCCGCTTGTATATTTCCAAAATTGAAGTCACTCAAGACGGCAACCTCAGTAAACACTGGCAAAATACTTGGTGGGACGACAATGGCGACAACTATACAGAGTTGCGCTGCGACGAAGCCAATCTGGATGAAACTTACAATATAACTATCACTTGGAAAAGCAGAGGAAAAAGAGCTCGCGAAATCACCGGAAAATGGAGTAAGAAATTTACTTCCGATGATGAGACCTTTATTTTCTCTCATCCTTAGTCTTAGTTGATAAGGAACAAGCAAAGCTATGCTTGTATAATACAATACATTAAAAATAAATAGACAAAGCGGGAGCAAGCTTCACTATAGAAGCAGCCCCCGTTCTTGTTTGTCGGTTACACTTAGAAAGCAGCTGCCTAATAATGCACATAAGCAACTGCCAGCAAAAGAGGTTTAGTGTGAGTAAAGTCGTCAGACGTGGAACCCAGCAAAGGAACATTATCCGCCAAGTGGTAAAAGAAGCTGATCGCCCTCTGTCTCCTCAAGAGATCTTGGCCGCTTCGCAACGTTTATTGCCCAATTTAGGCATAGCTACCGTTTACCGCAGCGTAAAGTTTTTCACCGAAGACGGCATTTTTAAAGCCGTAGAAATTCCCGGCAAAAGCACTTGCTATGAAATTGCCGGCAAGCATCACCATCACCATTTTAATTGCAAAAATTGTGGCAAAGTCTACGAAATAGACTGTTGTATAGGAGCAGATATACATAATATTCCCAGCGATTTTATTGTTGATGAACATGTAGTCTTTTTATATGGAACTTGCGCCGAGTGCAATCGAGTGAGCAAGAAGAAAGCGACTTCCCCCAAAGCGGAATGCTGCCACCACTAAAAACAACGTGAACCTTTTTTTGTCTAAAATTATCAAATTATCGAGCCAAGCTTTAAAGTTTGTTTTTATTGTCTTGCTCTTAAGCGCAGCTTTAGCTCCCTTCTGGTGGCTATTTGTCACTTCTTGCCGCGCTGACGGAGTGTACGGCTCCGGTTGGAGCGTCTTGTGGCCACAGATATGGACAAGCGAATACTACAAACGACTCCTCTGGGCTCAAGATCAGCTTCCCATGCTGCGCTTTTTTATCAATACACTGATTTACTGCGCCTTCGGAGTTATTTTGGAAGTAAGCTTAGCCACTCTAGCCGCCTATCCGCTAGCTCGTTTGCAATTTAAGGGCAAAGGCTTAGTCATCTTTATTTTAATGGCTACTTTAGCTCTACCCAGCCAAGCTAACACCATTATTAATTTTGCTACCATAAGAAGCCTAGGCTTGTATGACACAATGGCCGGAGTAATTTTGCCAGGCGCCGTCAGTGTTTTTGCTGTGCTATTGTGCCGCCAAACCTTTCTAAGCATTCCTCAAGAGTTGGAAGATGCTGCTCGCTTAGACGGTTGCAATGAATGGGAAATATTCCGCCATGTCTGTTTGCCCCTTACTTTGCCTACTCAAGCTACCGTAGCTTTATTTGCTTTCACTGCTAATTGGAATGCCTTCCTCTGGCCACTGGTTGTTTTAAAATCGGATTCACATTATCCCTTAAGCGTAGGCTTAGCCTATTTGTCTTCCAGCTTCGATAGTGATTTTCGCGTAGTAGCCGCAGGCTCAGTAGCAGCGACTTTGCCTCTAATTTTACTCTTCTTAGCTATACAAAAACATTTTATAAAAGGCATAACTGCCGGAGCTGTAAAAAGCTAGCATAATTTAACAACAAAATAATAAAGGCCGGACTACTCTTTATAGAAACAGCTCGGCCTTTATTATATCGCTAGCTCAAAAAGAGTTTAACCGAACATCTTTTCAACTTCAGCGCTAAAGTTTTTCTCTACCTCACGGCGCTTGACTTTCTGAGTAGGCGTCAGCTCACCCATAGAAAAAGAGAACTCTCGAGGTGAAATAAAGAAGCGTTTTACTTTCTCGTAAGGAGAGAAGGAAGCACAAGCTTCATTTATTTCGTTGCAAATCAGTTCCTGGACAGCAGAATGAGCTACCATATCGCTATTATTTTCAGCACTAATCTTTTTGCTATCACAGAAAGAACGTAATTTTTCAAAATTGGGCACTACAATAGCGCCAACGCAACTGCGGTTGTTGCCAACTAAAACTACCGAATTGATCCACTCACTCTTCAGAATAGAGGCTTCAATCTGACTGGGGGCAACATTTTTACCGTTGGAAAGCACTAAAAGATTCTTTTTGCGATCGGTAATAAAAAGTTTAGAGTCTTCTATATAGCCCACATCCCCAGTATGGAACCATCCCTCTGAATCGATAACTTCTTTAGTTGCTTCCAAATTTTTGAAGTAGCCACGCATGACGTTAGGGCCTTTGGTAAGGATTTCCCCATCCTCAGCAATTTTTAAAGAACTAAAAGGCACAACCGGGCCCACCGAACCGGGACAAATATCATCAGCGCTATTTATACATATAACTGGAGCTGTTTCAGTTAAACCATAGCCTTCACGCATAGTAAAGCCTAAATCGAGGAAAAATTCACACACATCTGCAGGCAAAGGAGCTCCACCGGAGACAAAGAGGCGAATGCGGCCGCCAAATTTTTTGAATAAATCGCTGAAAAGCATCTTGCGAGTAATGGCATGAATAATACGACCGGCTCGGTCTACCTTGCCTAAACGTTTGTTGGCATTGTAAGAGCGCCCTACTTTCATAGCCCACTTAAAAGGTTTGCTCTTAAAACCGGTCATATGGGAGACGGCCCGATCGTGAATTTTAATATATAAAGCCGGCACACTAGTAAAAGTAGTAGGACGTAAAACTTGCATATCTTGCAAAACAGTAATTAAACTCTGAGCAAAACCAAGTGAAGCGCCGACATAAGTATTCAAGTAGAAGAAAATTCGTTCAAAGACGTGAGCTACAGGCAAGAAAGAGAGATGCACATCTTCATGGTTGATGCCTACTACCTTTTTTAAGGAGACAACCTGACTACAGAAGTTGCCATGCATAAGCATAACGCCTTTAGGATTGCCAGTTGTTCCCGAAGTATAAATAATACTGGCCACATCAGTAGTTTTTATAGAGCTTACAATATCTTCTATACGCGATTGGTAACAGTTTAAATGCACACGGCCGTAGCGGAGAAAATCTTGCCAAGTCCAGAGTTGCTTAGTGCTCTGAATGCCACTTAAATCTATAGCTGAAGAGACAATAATATGCTTGAGATCCGGCAAATCGGCTTCAGAAGCGATAGCCTTTTGCAACTGCTCTTTGGTGAGAACAAAGAGAACTTTGGCCCCACAGTCTTTAACAATATAGGCAAACTCACTCTGACTCAAAGTGGCATACATGGGCACATGAACACAACCAACATGTGAAGAACCAAAATCGACGACTGGCCATTCTACACAATTAGCCGAGAAATTGGCCACTCTATCTCCTACTTGGCAACCAACTCCCAATAAAGCCGAAGCAAAAAAAACAATCTCTTGGTAAATTTCGTTGTAAGTTTTAAATTTATATTCATTGCCGACACGGACTCCCAAATAAGGGCAATTTCCGTATTCATCTACAGTACGCCGAATAAGTTCTGGCAAAGTCTTAATGTCGGCGGTTTTTTCCCATTCTAAAAGTTCCGGATTGATCGGAAATTCATCCCCTACTCTATTAGCTTCCATATTGGCATCTGGGGTATTTTCTCTTGTACAATTAGCGTTCACAGACTTAAAACCTCAACAAATCTCGCTCTCACATACCCACACCACTGGTTGTATACCTGCTGAATAAATAAAAAAATAAATTAAAAAAATGGAAACCAAGCTTAGCTTTCTTCAATTATTTCCAAATTAGCTCTGGGCAAAGAAAGCAAGCGTCCATCGTCCAATTTTACTCTGGCTACGCGAACTTTAGCTCCAGTAGGGATAAGCTCGGCTTCCGAAGGCAATTCAGCTACTATAGCTATTTTTCCAAAATCAGGTTCGCGAATAAGGCGTACTTTAGAGCCGATATGCAAACCAGACGAGACAACAGTGGATTTTTCTTCTCTGGGCTTAGAGTCAACATTATCAGCAATAATAATTTCTGGACGAATAACTCCAGCTCGAATTTGAGTAGCTCCGGAAACGGAAGCCCAACGACCGGCACAGCGTTTGAGCAAATTGAAAGAGCGCTCAGCCATGGCAATCTTGCCAAAGCCTTCAGTAACAATTAAGGTAATGCCCTTATCTTCAGAGCCAGTAATAGCTACTCCTAAGTCATAGCCCAAGAAATCGGCTAAATCGGCGTCAGAAATACCACCTGTCACAATAGCTTTCACACCACATTGCACCGCTTGACGCAAGAAATCGGCCGTAACTAAAGCACCTCCAACCAAAATTTTACCTTTATGGGCTTCACTAAGATGTTCTGTTTTTAATTCTTCCTGAGGATCTTCAGTAAAAATACAAATTTCTCCAGCCGTCTCACCGCCTATACCAAATATGCCTTGTATGTAAGCAGCCGAAGTTTTAATAATGACTCCCTCTTCAGGCAAAATGTCTTCAACTACACCATTAACATAAGCATTTATTTCTACTGGTACAGAAGGAGCCCGCAAAACGATTAGACCGCTAACCTCAGAAACGGATTCAACTGTGCCGTTAATGGGAGAAGCTAAATTGGAACGAAACAGCCCCCAGAAGCCCTTGCTGCGAGCTAAGATTTCACCTTTAGAGACTTGGTCGCCCTCACTTTTAAGCATAGCTTGGGGCACCTCTTCCGGAGAGATGCCTAATTTAGCAGCAGCATTGACTAATTCGACACTGCCTGGCAAAAAAGTATTAGCTACAACCGTATCCCAACTGACGGTATCACCTTTAGCGACCACAACCTTGCCCTTAAGGGGCAAGCGCCTCTCAATTTTTAACTCTGTATGATCGGTAACTTTTAGTCCCGGCACATAAGCGCTGCTCATATTCTATCCCTTTAAGGCTGCCTTCCATTCCTGAAGTTTGTTAATAAGAACCGAACGTTCCTGAGGAAGTACAAACGGTTCGCGGCCACGTCCATCAAATATTAAACCTGTTGTGCCGCCTTTAAGCACACATTCTACAACTTGCCCAGCTCCTTGGCCCAGGTCGGTACGGCTTAGAGGGAACAAACGAGCTTTAATGCTTTGCCCTACTGGCAACTTTTGGACCTTGATTTCTCCCATATGTAAAGTGAAAGGCGCTTGGCCTTCAAGTTCAACTTTAAGCAAATCTTGGCCAGGAGCCAAAGCTCTACCGTTAGTAAAACGAGGAGCTACGCAAGTGCCTAATTCAATTAAACAATCTTTCTCAAAAACGTAAGCAGCAGCTTCTGGTAAAATAGAAGAAAGTACTCCCAATTGCGGCATCATAAAAATGGAATCAACAGCCAATTGAGTAATGCCGCAAGGCAAATATGAATCAAGTAACATCCAAGCCGTTTGCCAGCGTTCAGGTGCATGAGAAAGTACACCACCAGAGCCAATAAGCATATCTAAACGCATAGGATCTATAAGCGATCGCTTTTCACCTTGGCTAAAAATCGAGCCTATTTCAGCCTGGTGCTGTACACCTTTTAAGCCGTCGGCCAACAAAGCGTGTTGTTCAAAGGAAAGACGCAAAGCCTCGCGGCAAATAGCTTGCTCTATTTCCAAGTCTTCCATAAGGTAAGGTATAGAAGTTGGGCGAATCATCTTATTTTTGATACGGTTGCGCAACTGAGCTTCGTCCACATCAAACGGAACCCAGCGCATAACATTATTTAACCCAGCTTCGGCTACCACATTGGAAATAGAGTAGCTCATGCCATAGTTGGCCGAAACTGTGCGATTGAAATGGCCGTCAAATACAGAAAAAACGTCGGTGGTGGCGCCGCCGATATCAACACCCAAAATGTTAATAGAGCGCGTCTGGGCCACCCGCTCCATAATCATTCCCACCGCTGCCGGCGTAGGCATAATTTGCTCGTCGGTCATGGCCATAAGTTTGGGGTACCCTGGTGCGTGAGCCATAACATGCTCTAAAAATTGACTTTGAATTTTAAGGCGAGCAGGCTGAAGGTTTTCTTCTTCCAAAGTGGGACGAATATTATCAACTATTTCTAAAGCCGTTTTGGAGCCCAAAATCTTCTTAATTTGCTCGCGTACATCCTTATTGCCAGCAAAAATAACCGGCAGCTTATAGTTTACCCCTAAGCGCGGACGCGGATCGGCGGCGCCAAAAAGTTGAGCCATTTCCACCACGTGTTTTTGCACACCACCATCGACGCCACCAGAAAGCAAGACCATATCGGGACGAAGCTTGCGGATAAGCTCGATTTTTTCGTAAGGACGACGCGAATCGTTAGAAGAAAGTGTCTCCATTACTACAGCTCCAGCCCCTAGAGCGGCGCGTTGAGCGCTTTCCGAGCTCATTTTGGCTACTACGCCAGCTACCATCATTTGCAAACCGCCGCCAGCCGACGAAGTGGAAAGATAAATATCCACCCCTTTCTTGCCGTC
>DHKB01000058.1 GCA_002407045.1 Candidatus Bruticola papionis
CTTTATTTAAAAAAAACTGTTTTTTTATTGCGACCGGCTAGGCAACGTTCACCACGGCTCAATATAGCTTTAAAAGCAAAAAAGAGAGCTTTCCAACTCTCTTAATTGTGGTCGGAGTGCCCGGATTTGAACCGGGGGCCTCTAACGCCCCATGCTAGCGCTCTATCCAAGCTGAGCTACACCCCGATATAAACTTTCTTCCGCCTAGGAGCCTCACTCCCTAGCGCCCGAAGATAATAGCAGGTCAGCATATAATTTGCAAGGCCCTACAGCTAATAAATAACTATTTTTATGAAAATTGTCTATCAAGAGTGCAATATGGCGGAAAATTTTAGGTATAGAGCGAACTATCGCCATAGCTCTAGCAAAAGTTTTTGCTGCGGTCGGGATACTTAGTGGGGAAAAGCCGCTTTATTTTACATTTTTTAAGGTAGGAAAATTATATGAGCGCTGATTTAGCTTCTATTATCAAAGCTTCTCGTGGTCTTATACCCTGCGATTTTCTCTTGCGTGGTGGTAAATATTTAAATGTTTTTACTAGACAATTTGTGCAAGGTGATTTAGCTGTCTATCAAGGGATGATAGTCGGCATTGGTGAGCGTCCGGCTCATAAAGTTGTGGACGTGAGCGGAAAATATATTGTGCCAGGTTTTATAGATGGTCATGTCCATTTAGAATCGTCTATGCTTACTCCTGAGCAGTATGCGGCCGCCGTTATTCCCAGAGGTACTACTGGAGTTGTGGCCGACCCACATGAATATGCTAATGTGGCTGGTTTGGAAGCTATAAAATATTTGGAGAGAGCTGCCGAAATTTTACCTCTAGATATTTATATAGATGTGCCTTCTTGCGTACCTGCTACTAATATGGAACACTCTGGAGCTAGTCTGAGCGCTAAAGATATTGCTTCGGTAAAAAATTGCCCGCACGTTATTGGCTTAGGCGAAATGATGAATTATCCAGGCTTACTTTATGGTGATCAGTCTGTATATGACAAGCTAGCAGCTTTGGGAGAAAATTCCCATGTAGATGGTCATGCTCCAGGGCTTAGTGGCTACGACTTGCAAGCTTATGTGGCTGCTGGTATCAGTACCGATCACGAATGTACAAGTTTAGCTGAGGCTAAGGAAAAACTTTCTTTGGGAATGCGTATTATGATCAGAGAAGGTTCCGTAGCTCGCGATTTGGAAGCTCTGGCTCCTTTAGTTGAAGGAAAAGTTTTTGACAGAGTGCTGGATCGTTTGCTTTTGGTCACTGACGATAGGGAGCCAGAAGATTTACAAGCCGATGGCCACATGGATCACCTTTGCCGTAAAGCTATTGGACGCGGAGTTTATCCAGCGGCAGCTTTTATTATGGCTTCCTGGGGAGTCGCTCAGTGTTTTAATTTACCTAAGGTAGGGGCGTTGGCTCCTGGTTACAGAGCTAATTTGGCGATTTTGGAAACAGCTGATGAAAGTTTTTCCCAAGGTTTTAAAGTTCAGCAAGTCTATCGCGACGGTATTTTATTGGCTGAAGACGGACGCTGCTTAGAAAATATGCCTTCCGTGCCTTTAGGAGCTATGGCTCGCAATTCCATCAATTTGGCTGAAGTTTCTCTAGATAAACTTAAGATTAAAACCAAAGCTCCAGGGAAGCACAAAGTGCACGTAATTGGTGTCACTGCTGGTAGTATAGTTAGTCATCATTTGAAAGAGAGTATGGAAGCTCAAGTCTATCAACACGATGGACTTACCGAATACGAAATAAAAGCCGATTCCCAGCGTGATCTTTTGAAAGTGGCTGTTTTAGAGCGCCACAACGCTTTGGGTAATATTGGTTTAGGTTTTGTACATGGTTTTGGCTTAAAAGGCGGTGCCATTGCCTCTACTGTAGCTCATGACTCTCATAATTTAGTCGTTGTTGGTGACAATGATGAGGATATGTTAATTTGCATAAAAGAAATAAAGCGCTTAGGCGGTGGCTTAATTGTCGTTAGTGGCGGTCAAATAAAAGCTTCGGCTGCTTTGCCAGTATGTGGTCTAGTGTCCGATAAGTCTTTGTCTGAAGTTTCTGCCTCTATTGCCCACTTGTACGCAGAAGCCAATAAATTAGGCTCGAAGTTAAAGCGTCCTTTTATGAATTTAGCCTTTATGACTTTGCCAGTCATTCCTCAACTTAAATTGAGTGACGTTGGTTTAGTCGATGTGGATTTATTTAAATTTATAGATTTAGCAGAAATGGAAGAAGGACAGTAAAAAATGGTGAGCGCTTGATAGCTTAGTCGCTTAAATAAGCCATTCCTACAGCGCCAGAGCCACAGTGCACGCTGACTGCACAGCCCGTCTCTGCCTTGAGGCTAGGGGCGGGCAAATTTAATTTTTGCAACTCTTGGCTAAGAAAAGTTACCGCTTGAGATACGTTCAAGGTATCATTACTTTGAGTTGACTTCAAACTTGGGCTATGCACTATAAAAATTTTGCGGATTTTGTGCTGATCATTTTCTGCTTTTGCCCTTTGGGCTATGTAGCATAAGGCTCGATTGAGATTTTGAGAGCGAGCTAGGGGAGCTATAGAAGTTTCGCCGCTATAACTGAATATGTGATAAGCTTGCGACAAACGTTCCAATTTTTGTTTGGGAGTGCGCAAACGTCCACCTCTAATTAGATATTGGAGGCTAGATACAGTAAAGAGCAAATGAGTTTTACTGCTGAGCAATTTAATATAGGCACTCACTTCATCTAAATCAGCTTGGGGACAGGAGGTTATATAATTGCTAGCTTCGGCTATTAGACAGCCTAATCCGATACTTATGCTCTTAGAATTGATTACTCTAATACGCTTCTGCTCTGGATCTACACAGCTAGCAGCTTGACAAGCGGCATTGTAAGATCCAGATAAAAAAGCTGAGGGGTGCAAAGAAATAATCTTATTTTTAGGATAAGATTTATAAATAGAAGCAAAATCGTGTGGAGAAGGATGAGCTGTGGAAATTTCTGCCTGACTATTTTGCCAGCTCAGCAATTCTACCAATTGTCTAGAGCTAAGGTCGTATCCATCTAGGTAACTTTGACCATTTAAATTAATACGCAAAGGCACCGAAATCACTTTTAAAGTAAGGAGGGTTTCCGGGCTAAGATCACAAGTTGAGTCGGTTACTAGCAAAATGCGCTCATCTTTTTCGTCTATTTGGTAAGAAGGAAGTTGAGCTTCAAAGCTTTTGCTCCACAAAATATCCTTTCGCCGAGATAGGCATTGCTCAGTCAAATCGTCTTTTTTGCTATCTATTAGACGGCCATAATTGCGCAAAATACCACCTATAATTTGGGGAGAGTCGGTATGCACATGAATTTTTAATAATTTGGGAGTTTGAGCAATAACTAAAGAATTGCCCAGAGGGGCCAATTCCGCTTCTATTTTGCTCTTTACATCGTTAGGACAATCTGTCAACAAAAACTCACTGCAATATCGGTAAGTTGGTGTGTGTACAAAAGAGACTGAATCAATAGCCCCGAACTTCAGCTTCTCAATAAAGGCAATTTCTTCGTCGTCTTTTTCCCAGCCTGAAAGAGAACGCCCTTGAGCTACGCGCAACATACCGGCAAAGAAAAAATAAAGTCCCAAAGCTCCAGCATCTGCCGTTTGAGCTTGACGTAAAGCCTCTGGGCGTCCGTCGCCGTCTTTTATATCAAAAAAATATTGACTTCCGTCCAGAATTGTGCGCAAAAATGAAACTAGATCGCTTTTATCCTTTCCCAAGGAAAGCTTTTCAGCTTGCTCTCCCAATATTCTTATAAAACTTAAAATTGTCCCTTCGGCTGGATGTTGCAAAGCACGATAGGCAAACTCGGCACTTTTACGTAAAGCGGCCGTTAGATCTTGAATTGAAGCTTCATTTTTATCTTCTAAGCTGCAAGCGAAGCCATGTAAAATTTGGGAAAATATTACGCCAGAATTTCCGTGAGCTTCCCAAAGTGCACCTGAGGCCGCTCTCTGGGCCGCTTGTCCTAAAGTTTCCCAAGAAGGGGCGTATGCTAAAGCTCGCAAAGCTCCGCGCACTGTAAAAGACATGTTGGTGCCTGTATCGCCATCCGGAACCGGGTAAACGTTCAGTCTGTTAAGAAAACGCCTATGCAAAACTAGCCAGCGTCCCCCACCTACAAATATTTTTTTAAAAGTCTTACTATTTAAGGCTGTGATCAAAACGAGCGACCTGCCTGCCCATTAGCTGAAAGTTAGGCTACCTTTTCCTAAATTATCTCCTTTCCTGCGCCGAAGGTGGCTTTTGCTATGGTCTAAAGGGGCAAAAACTAGAAAAGATGCCAAAATGAAAAAGACAAAACGTAGCCCAAACTTTATAAAAAGTGAGCTTGGACAGGTAAAAAACACAGCTAAAGCCGCTGTAAGAGCTGTTAGCAAAATACGGCAGCCCTGCCATCTGTCCCTTAAGCTTGCTGGCTGACGGTTTTTTGTAAAGCCAAGGCTAAATCGGAAAATTGTTGTAAAGTCAGCTCTTCAGGGCGTTCACTGCCTGTCAAATGTGCTTGAGCAAAAGCCTTTTCCAAATCGGCTTTCATAGAAGCAGCCACTCCCTTAAGCGATTTACGTAAAGTTTTGCGTCTTACGTTGAAAGAGGTCCTGGTTAAGGTTAAGAAGAGCTTAACTGGAGCTTGTACAGGTGGAGTTTGATAAATATCTAAGGCCATTACACTAGAATCTACTTGCGGTGGAGGATTGAAAGAGCCTGGCTTCACATTAAATAGAGTTTTGGCTTTAGCATAGTAACCAACAAAATAGCTCAAAGCGCTGCTATCGCGACAAGCTAAGCTTTGTATACGATCGGCTACTTCCTTTTGGATCATAATAATCATACGCTCTATGTAAGGGCTGCCCTCTACAAGCAATTTCTCAATAATCGGAGTAGTAATGTAATAGGGGAGATTAGCTACTACTTTCCATTTTTTAGGAGCGCCGTCAGCAGATGAACCGTCAATTTTTAAAGCTTCAGGCAAGTTAAGTTTTAAAAAATCTTGGCGAACTACTTGCAAATTGGGCAAAATGGGCAATTTGTCAGCTAGTTCTTCATCTACTTCTATAGCTTTAACTAAGCGAACTTTTTTGACCATTTCTAAGGTGATAGCTCCGCGGCCAGGACCTATTTCCAAGATATTGTCGTCTTCATGAAGATCGGCTGCTTCTATAATTTTGCTAATAATATTGCGATCGGCCAAAAAATGCTGACCGAGAGGACGTCTGGACATTATTTGCTGCTTTCCTTATTTAACTTAATAACATTGGCTATATTGCCCTAAATTTTTACTTTAGGCAAGAGTTTTTGCCTTGTCTATAGAACGATCGGGCGGATTTTGGGGGATAGGCCCGCAGCCTTCGACGTTTCGTGCTCTTTCCGCCAAGCTATAAAAAAAGTTTGGATATAATTGCCTAATTTAGGACTGATCAGTTTACTATGAGTGACTTAAATAAGAATCTGAACACCGAGCCTTCTGCACAAGAGAAGCAGACGCTTTTTCCCGGAGCTTATCGTCAAGCCGAAGATAAGGGAGAGTCCGCTGATCAGGAGCAAGAGCCTTTGCAAGGTGCAAAGGTAAATGAGGCTGATTTGTCCGCTGACACAGAAGAAAACGATTGTGATAATGACGAGATGAGCAAAAAAAAGTCTTGGTTCGGACGACAGCCTAAGTGTTTCCGCTTGATACTTTTTTCTACTACAGCGGTTTTCATCGGGATTTTAGTCCTGATAGTAGCACTGTTTTATCTTAATACAGTGCAAAATGGTGAAGAGGGATCAGCCGGATTTATTTCTGAAGCGCTCAACACTATAAGTGGTCACTCTGGAGAACGCGCCTTTAAAGGTAGCGAGCGCATGAATGTTTTGTGCTTGGGTATCGATTACAACCGAGATTCACGCGGTATGGCCTACACTAAAGGGGCCCGCTCCGACACGATGTTTGTGGTAAGTATCGACGCCAAAGGCCAGACTTTGAATGTCGTGTCTATTCCTCGTGATTGTTATGTCTATTTAGGTGACGACTACGGTTATGACAAGATTAACGCTGCCTACATGTACGGAGGTATAAAGTTAACTCGTAAAGTCGTTTCTGAGTTTTTAGGCGTACCTATTCATCATTACGTAATTATTAAAGTAAGCGGCGCTGCTCAATTAGTCGACGCTTTGGGTGGTTTAGTGGTTGATGTTGAGAAAAACATGGACTATGACGATAATTGGGGCAATTTGCATATCCACTTAAAAGCTGGCGAACAGTTGCTGCGTGGTGACCAAGCTGTCGGCTATGCGCGTTTCCGTATGGATGCCGAAAGTGATCGCGGTCGTATCCGTCGTCAGCAGCAAGTTATGATGGCCGTTATTAAGCGTTTAAAAGATCCTATGGTTGTTTTGCGCTTACAATCGATTGTGAAGGCCGTAAAAGATAATATTGAAACCGATTTTAGCTTGATGGATATGCTCGATCTTACCTACCTTTATAAAGATTTTGACCGCAAGCGTATGAAGACTGGTGTTATTGTAGGAGATGATACCGATATCAACGGTATGAGTTGCATTATTCCTTACACTCCTATGAACGAAAAGACCGTTTTGGAATTGCTCAAAGATCCTTCTTCCTTACAGCGTGAAGATGTTCGTATAGAGGTTCTTAATGGCAGTAGTGAGGAAGGCTTAGAAGGACGTATTGCCGAGTACCTTTCCAAAGAAGGATTCCGCGTTGTTAATGTGGGCAAGGCAAAAGAAAGTTGTGAAGTTACTACTATTGTCGACCATTTGAATAGTGCAGCTATGCGCAATTGCTTAGAATCACTCTTATTAGGATGTTACTATGAAGTGGAGCAATTGCCTTACGATAAGCGCAAAGCCGATGTTACTATTGTAGTTGGTGAAGATAGAGTTAATTGTGGTAGTTACGATTCTGGCAGTTCTTACAAGACTCCCAATAATGATAATCGCTATTATCAAGAATATGCTCCGAGCCATACTGAGGAACCAGCTTACTCTTCTTCAAGCACTGAAAACTATTCTGGATCCGATTCCAATTACGATAGTTCCTATAATGATGGTGGTGGCTATCCACAAGTAAATAGTGATGGTACTGTTAGCAATTCCAATCGTGAATTTGGCTCTACTGCGGAAGAGCAGCCTCATGTTGAAGAGTCAACTCCTTTAGCTGCTCCTGAAGAGTATGTGGCTCCTGAACCAGCTGAAACTACTGAAAGCAGCATTGTCGAGCCAGCTCCTTTACCACCAGCTGAAGACTACATCGCTCCCTTGCCTGAGGAAGTAGAAGTTCCTACTGCCACTCCTTCTGGGGCAGATACCGGTAGTTAGTGAAGTGCTTTAACGTATACTCCCCATGGCTAAAGCTAGGGGAGTATCCAGTAAGAAACTGAGAGCTTCGCTCTTTATACTAAATACTAAACAAAAAAAACGGCTTCCGCATTTTTTCGCGGAAGCCGTTTTTATCTAATCGGTCAGAAAAAACTAATGTTTACTATTTAGTTCTGTATAAGTCAAGTCCACGTTTACTGTAAACTACAAAGTAACTGCCATCCTCGGCAAGACGAGTAACGCCAAAACGAACTGTCTTGTTGCCAATATCAGCTGTCGGTCTCAATTTCCAACCCGTAGATTCATCGGCATAGTAGTAAGTCGCTCTACCTACACGATTTTTAGTATCGGTGCAAAGTACGGTGCTGCCGTCCTCAGACAGGAAGACGTTCTTATAGGGATCTTCTGTGTCATCAGCAATGACAGTCTTTTTCTGAGTTTTAGCATCGTAAATAGCTAATTGGTAAAGGTTGTTAGGCTTCTGGCTAGCGTAAGCCATGCGGTCAGCAGATCCCCAGAAGGAAATAAATTCTTTACACTCGTCAAATTGAGTGGGGGTCTTGAATGTCGGCGGATTCCAAATATAAAGCTTGTAATTACCGTAAGGTTTGTTGTTCTTACGATCCTGGGCAACATAAAAAGCGCAATTTGTATTATTAAATACTATGTTTTGTGGCTTTAACTTAGCTTCTTGAAGCTCTACATCAAAAATGCGATCAAAAGCTAGAACACCTTTTTGGTTGGGATCCAGAGTTGCGGTGCAGTTTACGTCTGCAAAGTCCTCGCCATTGTAGAAATAGCCCTTGACAAACATTTTGCTGTCAACGTTACGTACGATCTCGGGATCTGCACGGAAACCAGGTTTGCCGCTTTCATGCTCCATAAGAGTTTCCAATTTGCCAGTTTCCATATTTAACTTGGCAAAAGTGGCTCCGGAACGAGTAACAATGATCATGTCCTTCTGATCAGGAGTGAGCATGGTATACTCTATATTGGTAATAGGCTTTCCTAACGGAATGTGTCTAATTCCATCTTCGTTGAATTTACCATTAGCAATAGGAATTACGACTAATTCCATAACATAGCCCTTGCGGACTTGCTCTATGTTGTGGTTTCTTTGAGCAAAATAAACGAAATCACCTTCGTGGCTGAAACCGTCCAATTTTGTGTAAAGTTCTCTGGCACCTATATCGTTGGCCCTAAGCTTCTGGTTATCTAAACGATCTTCGGCAAAAGCTTGACCGGCAGCTAAGGACAACACGCAAGCACCGGTAATCAGACCGACGGCAAATTTGTTCATCATGATCGATTGTATCCTCCATCTCAAGAAAAGAGTATGTTCAAAAAAACTTAAGTTCAACTCTAATGAGAAAACATATCAGCGATTGTATTTTGTGATCCTAAAGAAATATCCTAGCAATTTTTAGGCATGTCATAATAAAATACTTAGGCTCAAAATAAATATAAGGGCACTGAGCCTTCTAAGCTCAGTGCCCTTACACTCTAGCAAAAGCTAGTACTTACTTTTTGAAGTATTCATCCCAATGCCAAGCCAACTCGGTGAGTGTCCTGACGCCTACGCCAGTAGGGCCAGCGGGATAATATTTCCAAGCTTTGCTACGCCAAGCTGGGCCAGCGATATCCAAGTGGGCCCAAGAGGCTGTTTCTGGTACAAATTCTTTTAAGAAGAGACCAGCCGTAATCGCTCCAGCAGTGGGACCGCCTACGTTGTTCAAATCGGCAAAAGGCGTATCGAGCATTTCTTTATATTCCAAAGGAAGAGGCAACTTCCAATAAGATTCGCCCTGAACTCCGCCGGCAAAGGTAATAGCGTTAACCAAAGAGCGATTATTGCCCATAATACCGGTGAAAGACTCACCTAAAGCGCGAACGCAAGCTCCGGTAAGAGTACAAATGTCGATAACATGGGTGGCACCCAGTTCTCCCGCTAAAATCAGACCATCGGCCAGAACTAAGCGTCCTTCAGCATCGGTATTTTCCACATGGACGGATTTTCCGTTTTTGTACACCACAATGTCGCCAGGACGCTGAGCTTTAGCGTCGGGCATATTTTCGGCACTGCAAATAATGGCTGTAACTTTAATATTGGGACGAAGGGTGCCCAAAGCTCGCATAGTAGCCAAAACGGCAGCGGCGCCGGCCATGTCGCCTTTCATTTCGTGCATTCTGGAAGCAGGCTTGATACTAATACCACCGGAGTCGAAAGTAAGCCCTTTGCCAACCATGGCGAAGTGGGGAATAGGCTCGTCGCTTTCTTCTTTTTTGCCCTTTTGAGGATCATAGGTGATAGCGAACATGCAAGGAGGATACTGAGAACCGCTACCCACCTTAAGATGGCCGTTGAAACCTTCTTCTTTTAAACGCGGCTCATCGTACTCTATAAAATCGTAATCGAACTCTTCAGCTAACTCTTTGCCCATAGCGCAGAGAGTTTGAGGGTTGATCACGTCACCGGGCTCGCAGCAAAGGTTTCTGGCCATATTGACGCAATTGGCTAAGACTAAGCCTTCAGCTAAGGCACGTTCGGCTGGCTGATATTCACTGACGGCAAAAGAGATAGTCATCTTTTCAGAGACATCTTGTTTGTCTTTTTTATATCTGTCGAAAGACCATAAAGCCATACCGGCAGCTTCGGTAGCTTTGCCCACATATTGGAGGCCCATAGGACTATTTAAAGCAAAAAGTACGTTATAACGCTTTGTTTTGGAGGCGTATTTGATAGCGTCAGCTACGCAAATCTTAACAACTTCCGCAGTACTAAAGCCTTTATAGTCTCCGGTATAATAAGCGAGAATGGCGCCGATATTTTCACTCTGGCTAGGCTCGAAGAATAAGTAAGAACCGCTGCGATTGTTGCTGTCGTATTCAGCTTGTAAAGCTTCCGCTTTGGCTTTTATTTTCTCATCTTCAATATCAAAAAACTTCTCGTTTTTATCTAAAATGAGTACCAGCAAATCTGCTTTCCACTCGTTAAAAGGAGTGGCTATCGGTTTTATAAACATGGTGCCTCCGACTAGGTTAAGTTTGTGGCACGATTTGAAAGGGCCAACATAATTTAGAAGGCGCGTTGACACCTAAACAGCGACCGCGCTCCGCAGTTTTTGGGAAATCAACCAATGATTCCTGCCGTAACTTTTAGCAGGTTTCACTTTAATAAACTGTTAGGAACAGTAAACGACTCGGCAAAGGGAAGAAACTGCCAATGCGGAAATAACTTTCCGGCAAGTTTTTCGGTTAAGGGTCGAAGGAAAATGTAATTAGCCGATAAGAGAGCTGCTCCGTATTTTAGGCTGCTTTGTGAAGGAGAATATAAACAACGTTATGCTAAAGCAAAAGTTATTTGTCTGGGGAGTCGTATTCGCTGCAACAGGAACTTTGTGGAGCGCTGTCAGTTACAGCGAAGCTAAGGCTTATTCTCCTTCTTCCGAGGTACAGTATGCTTATGCTATTAGTCTTAACGATGGAGCTAAATTATTGGCTCAAAGTGGCGAAAATACTTCAAAATCAAGTAAAGATTCCGGAAAAGAACGCAAAGAGCGCAAGAACTTTACATCTAAGCGGCAGCGTAATAAAATGGCTCAGGAACGTAAGGATCGAGAGACTCAGGTCGACTTTATCGATTCTGAAGATGGCTATTGGAATGCCAGGGGAGGAAATGCTCCTCAATTCGGTGACGGAGGCTCAATCAATTCTGTTATGTTTGAGAATCGTCCTGGACGCAGAGTTAAAGAACTTCCGGCCGGGCCAGTGCGCAGCAGCAATGTGGAGGTTACAGGGGGAAAATCCACAGAAATTACTGTAAACGGACGCCCAGTTCACCTAGATAAGGTTAAAGATAAGCAAAGGTAAAGATAGTAAAGCAACTCAAAAGTGATAATCTCAAGTGGCGAGCGGCAATGAAGAAAGTTGCTCGTTACTCGTTAAGTTATATTTTTAAAGTTTTTAGGGGCAGGTTCTATGGAGCCTGCTTTTTTAGGTGGTGGTAATTATGGATGAAACTACTATGGCTGCTGGAGCGGGTACTGCTGCGGCGGCTTTTCCTTGGCAAGCTTGTTTATTGCAATTAAGTGGAGGCACTGTGGCCGGTTTGGCCGTGGGATATTCGCTTAAAGCTGCTCTCAGAGCCGCTCTTTTGGTTTTGGGATCTATTATTCTTCTTATGGCCCTTTTAGCTCATGCTGGTTTTATAACTGTCAATTGGGGAGCTGTTTGCGGCTCGATAGAAAGTGGCACCAAAGCGGCCGGAGAGTTGGTCAATAATTTAGCTTCTCAGCTTTCCTCCTCGATGGCTGGCTTTACTGCTGGAGCTATCGGTGGCTGGAAAATGCACCGTTAATTGGTATTATCTGAAGATGGCTATAGAGTGGGCTGCTCTTTGAGCTAAAGTTTTTTGTAACTTTTTGGCTTTTTTGGAAATATTTAGTGGCTCTTTCTATAGCTTCTTTCTTTATAAGGGCTTAAGATTATCATGCTCGGCGTAGAGTACGTCGGCTTGCAATTATATTGTTGGATTACTCGAATAATATTTCTTTTCGAGTACATGGGAGGACTGTTTTGGATCCTGAGCTGATTAGAGCTTTCGTCTTTATGCGTAAAGACCCCAAGTTTACTGTCAAATTGGCCATCTTGAGCGCAGCCATGTTTGTGCCTATTTTTGGCTGGATCTTGGCTTTGGGCTATTGCGTAATGCTATACCGCAACTATATAGACGGTAAAGACGACGAACTGATCTTACCTGAATGGGAAGATTTCGGCAATTACGTCTTTAAGGGCGTTTCTTTAGCGGCAGCTTTAGCTTGTTATGCCGCATTCTTTCTCGGTTTGGGATTGGCTTTGGCTTTCGCTTGCGGAGCTCCTTTGTTGGTTGTAAATGCTGTCGGAGGAGAGGGCGTCAGCATTTTCACTTCCTTATTACTATTTGTCGTCTCTTTTGCAGTTGTTTTTGTGGGTTTCCTTATTTCTGGAATGGCCTTCAGTTTCTTTAGCGAGAGTCTAACCGTTTCTGATTGCTTTAAAGTTCTGGATGTTATCCAGCGCGCTATGGGCTTAGGAACTAGTTATTACTTATTTTGCGCTATATTGGCTTTTATTTTTACTTTATCTATAAAGTTCTTATGGTTTAACGGTTTCTTCTTATGGATTTTAGCTTCAGCACTTCAGGCTTACCTGGCTGTTACTTTTGTCTATGGTTTAGCCAATTTGGTCCAAGACACATACCATCCGTCGCTTTATGATCCTACTGATATTCATATTGAGCGCTCTGCCAATATGGAATTGGATCCCACAGAAGATGAAGACGAATATGGCCATTCTAAACCTGGTAAACATGGTGCTTCCTACTGGGCTAGTCACCGTCCCGATACTTCTATTACTTGGTCAACAGATTCCGACAAAGCTGAATAAAATACGCCGAAAAAAGCTCCAGTGTATCATAAGCGGTTGCTTTCTATCTAGATTCCAAACTTCAAAGTTTGTCTAGGTTGAGAGCAGCCGCTTTGTACATTTTAAGTTTTTGCTGCAAGGCTAATGACGAAATTGGCGACAACTTGTCCCTAGATCTTATGATTTTATGTCGGTTTTTCGTTATATTTTGAAGGATATAACGAAAGTAGATAGAACAGGGGCGGCCGTATACGTATACAGTATCTTTTTTCTGGAGATTGGGCTCGCTATGCAAAGCGCTCATAGGAACTCCACCACTCGTCCTTTAACTTATAAGTGGTTCGTTTTAAACGATTTAAATGGTTTTTTTAGTGTCATGTTTGACAACTTGACCGTTTTGGCATTTTTAGCTTTTATTCTGACGCAAATTTTTGCTATGCCGACCGAGTTTGTCTATGGAAAAATTTTCCCTGGTACGGCTTTAGGTGTTCTTTGTGGAGACTTAGCCTTTGTATGGTTGGCTTTTGTGCAAGCTAAGAGGCAAGGGCAAGATTCGACTGCCATTCCTGTAGCCATAGACACTCCTTCCACTGTAGGCTTGGCTTTTGCTGTTTTTGGCCCTGCTTTTATTACTTATAAAGCTGCTGGCTTATCACCTCAGGAAGCAGCTATACAGACTTGGTATTTAGGTATGGCTACAGTTATGGGCTGTGGCTTGGGAAAATTTTTGGGTTCCTTTATCGGCGAATGGATAGGTAAGATTGTTCCTAAAGCTGGTTTAGTAGGAGCTTTAGCTGGAGTTGGTATTGCCTTATTGGGGGTAGTGCCTTTTATTGAAGTTATGGGAGCTCCAGCCGTAGGTTTATTGTCTTTCGGCATTATATTCTATTCTTTAATTGCTAAAATAGAGCTGCCTGGCAAAGTTCCTGGAGTATTAGCAGCTGTAGTATTGTCTACCGGTTTATACTATATTTTAGGCCCCTTGGGCTTAGCTGGTCAGCAATTTATCGTTCCTCAATTTTCAGCCGCTTTCAATTTCCCCTTGCCTAATTATTATTTTATTTACGGATTAAAAGATTCTCTACAGTATTTGCCTGTTGTGCTTCCTTTTACGGTTTTAACTATTGTCGGTGGTGTTAATGTGGCCAAAGGAGCAATTTTAGCTGGTGATAGTTACAATATGCGTGAAGTCTTACAAATAGACGCCGCTGTAACCTTAATTTCCGGCTTATGTGGTGGTATTGCTCCTACTACTTTATATATTGGCCATGCTGCATTTAAGGGTATGAATTGTCGTGCCGGTCACGTTTTATTGACTGGAATTTTTGTCGGCGTGTTTGGTATTTGCGGTTTAATTAAAGTTATTGTCGATTTCGTGCCAACGGCCGCTTTAGCGCCCATTTTGGTATTTGTTGCCTTGGAACTGACTTCACAAGCTTTTCGAGATAGCGATAATAATTTTCGCACTGCTTTAACCTTCGCTCTATTTCCTTGTATCATGAGAGCTTTAGCCTTAAAGGGCAATTACAGTGATAATTTTGAATCATTGGTCAGTCGCTTAATGGCTGAAGCCAATGGCCATCGCTTTTTGAGTGAAAATTTGATTATTCCAGCTTTGGGTAACGGTTTTGTTTTAACGTCTATGCTATGGGGCGCCTTTTTAGCCTTCTTCATTGAACGTCGCTTACGCCGGGCTTCTGTTGTGCTATTTATTTTAGCAGCATGTTCATTTGTGGGCTTAATACATTCTGTTTCGCCAGCTGGATTTATGTATTGGCCTTTTAATTTACCTAACGATATAGAAAAAGCTATACCTTTTCAGTTTGCTGCTGGGTATCTTTTAGCTGGTTTACTTATTTTTGGATTATCTTTTAGCAAGTCTTCTATTTGGTCTATTTATGAAGATGAAAATCGTGAAATACGTGCTAAATTAGCCCAAAAAGCAGCAGCGCCGGAGTCAGTTTCCTAGTTATAAACCGGGAAGAGGCTGTTTTTGCAGGAATGGAGACTAAATAGCCAAAAGATCGCCCCGATTTTTTGCTATTTAGAGAAAAAAGATGCTCGCTAAAGATTGTGAAACTACCTTAGTAAATTTTGATGATTACTCTGTGCCTAGCACTGCAGAAAGGTTACATGCTGATTCTAGTATGAGAGGGCGGGGAGTAACCATTGCTTTTTTAGATTCTGGTTTTTACCCTCACCCCGATTTGGGAGATCGTATTGCTGCTTATATCGATTTAGGTGAAGAGACTCAAGATTTAAATCCACATGCCAATCGCAATGGTTGGAATTGGCATGGCATGATGACTTCCGTATCTGCTTGTGGTGATGGCTCTCTTTCCGGCGGCCGCTATCGAGGGCTGGCTTCCGAAGCTAAGGTTGTGCTTATAAAATGCAGTCGCAACGGTATGATTTGCGACGATTTAATTCTAAAAGGTTTACATTGGGTGCGTGATAACGCTGCCAAGTATCATATCAATATTTTAAATATTTCTGTTGGCAGCGATTTTGATCCTAAAGAATTAAATTGTGAGATTTCTCAAGCTTCGGAAGAGCTTGTGTCTAACGGCATTTTGGTTATCGCGGCCGCCGGTAACACGCGTACGCTGCCTCGTCCGCCAGCCAATGCTCCTTCTGTACTTACTGTAGGTGGTTGCGTTTCTCGCAATGCTTGCACTCCAGAAGAAGCCGAGCTATATTGCAGCAGCTATGGTGTTATCTTAGACTTGGTAGTTAAGCCGGAAATTATCGCTCCAGCTGCTTGGGTAGCTGCTCCAATTCTGCCCGGCACAGTGCAATACAAGCGAGCTCAATATTGCTATGACTTGGCAGTGACGACTGGCGGGCCTTTGCTCAATTTGCTTAGCGAAGTACCTGAAGGCATAGGCTTGCCAGACAATTTATATCAACTCAGCCGCGAAGAACTAGCTAAAAAACTAGATAAATGGCTACTAGATGATAAAGTTGTTGGTCGTCATTATCAGCATGTGGATGGAACTTCTTTCGCGGCTCCTACTGTAGCTGCTATTGCCGCTCAGATGTTGGAAGCCAATTCGCAACTAACTCCAGCTGCTATACGCCAGATCTTTATGTCTACAGCCGACCGTGTTAATGGCAAAGACCTTCTAGCTCAGGGCTGTGGTATCGTTAATGCCAGCCGAGCTGTTGAGCAAGCCCACGAAGCTTGGACGCATGATCAAATTTGTGAGTTACGCCCTCCTTTGGTTTTAGATGGCAAATTGAGCTTCATCTTTGTCAATTATTTTGCCAAAAAAGTCGAACTAATGGGAGACTTTAACGATTGGACGCCTCATCAGTACTATTTCCATGAAATGTTCGATGGCACCTGGAAAGTGGAAATTGATGCGCCGCCGCCAGGAAGATATCGTTACAAGTTCAGGGTAGACGAAAAAGATTGGTTTGAAGATCCTGCCAATTTATATCGCAAGCCCAATGTGTGGGGAAGCTACGACTCCATTTTGAATATCGCCTAAACAAAAAATAAGCGCAACCTTCTTCGAAGAGTTGCGCTTATTTTTTTATTCGAACTTTTGTGAACGAGCTAATAAATTGATGATAGCTTGTTGCAAATCATGCTCACCAGACAAGATTTGGCAAGTCTCCTTGATAATAGGTGTTTCTATGCCCAAATTTTGTGCTAGTTGTAAGCAACTATTAGCTGTAGTAACCCCTTCGGCTACTTGCTTCATCTCTTGCATAATATCTGATAATTTGCGACCTCTACCGAGCATCAAGCCTACTTGGCGATTGCGACTTAAATCGCCTGTAGCTGTCAAAAGCAAATCTCCTAGACCGCTTAAACCTGATACGGTGGAGGAGCGACCACCCATAGCCATTACAATGCGCCTAATTTCTATAAGAGCTCTGGTGAGAAGAGCGGCTCTAGCGTTGGCTCCCATTCCTGCTCCATCAACCATGCCTGCAGCTAAAGCAATAACATTTTTTAAGACTCCACCCAATTCAACACCTACTATATCGGTAGAGGCATAAGCGCGGAAATACTTATAGTGATAAAGATTGGCAGCCAAAGAAGAGAGGCGCGGCACTGGAGAAGCTAAAGTAACGGCTGTAGGCAATTCTTTGATAACTTCTACAGCAAAAGAAGGGCCGGAAAGAACTACTATGCGCTCCAAACGTCCCAGCACTTCAGAAAGTACCTCAGACATACGCATAAGACTATCTTTTTCTAAGCCTTTGGCTGTGCTTATAATGACGCTTGAAGGGCTGACATTTTCTTTAACTTCTTCAGCTACACTGCGTACAGCTCCTGAAGGCACAGCAAAAACGATAAAATCGGCTCCTTTGACAGCATCTTTAAGATTATATTCAACTCCCAAATCGCCAGGATCACATAAGCGCATATCACCAAAATAACGAGCATTAAATCCTGTCTTGATGGAATCTAAATCTATGGCGTCGCATCCCCATATAACTACATCGCTGCCGGCTTTCTGTAAGTGCAGGGCTTGTGCTGTGCCCCAACTTCCCGAACCAAGAACGGCAACTTTATAGCTCATAATCAGAAAATATCTCCAAAAAAATCTTTACTAGCGTGGCGGTGAGGCTTTTCCATTACTGAGCCTGGCACCTTCTACTGCTTATAAATATGGCCTCGCATTTAAAGGCAAAAGACCAAGCGAGTTAATTCGCCGCCTCGACTTTTGTACCCTATCTAAAAGAACTCAAACATCAGCAAAATTGTGTTTCTAAAAAATATAGCCGCCATAAAGGCGGCTTTACTTTTTTGGGTTACTCGGTAACTGTGACCGTAACGGTGCGCACTCCCCACTGAGAGCACTGGGCATTGTTTGGTAGCCAAATATCTATTTTGTTTCCGTAAATGCCACCACCGGTATCTCTGGCTTCACCCCAGCCGTAACCGGGAACATATATTTTAGAGCCAATAGGAATGACGCTAGGATCGACAGCAATACAACCTGGTCCGGTATAGTGTCCGCTGGCTGTGCGCCCATTTAAACAGTAGGCGTAAGCCGTTACCGTAATCGTACGGCCCTGAGGTTCAGGAGCGGCGACTATTTTGTATTCGGCACTGGTTTCAGCTCCGCGAATAAATGAAGAAGCTAAAGAGTCAGCAATTTTAATATGGTTGCTGTTATTTTGACGAGCTTTATTCTCGTTTACTTTAACATCTTCTATATCTCTTATTGTTTCGACTTCAACAGTCTCTGCATTAACTCTATTGGGCAGCAAGCCACTTTCGTTAGGCGATACAGACACTAGA
The DNA here is from genome assembly GCA_002407045.1 of Candidatus Bruticola papionis. Taxonomy (GTDB): domain Bacteria; phylum Vulcanimicrobiota; class Xenobia; order Xenobiales; family Xenobiaceae; genus Bruticola; species Bruticola papionis. Next base: position 18,006 of record DHKB01000058.1, read on the forward strand.
GAAGGTGCCGGAGGCATATTTCCCAGATCTTGACTGCAAGCATTCTGCGCTAAAAGCAGAATAGGCACAACCCAGATACATGCCACCAACACATAAGCCCAAAGCTTACGCATTATGGTCTCCTTAGTTTTCTCTATATCCCATCTCTTTGCCAAGGAGATGAAATCTATGAATTAACAGCTTTTTTCGCTAATTTAAAGCTAAAAAACAACAAAACCTTAAATAAGGTTGATATACTGCATATTTTCTAATAATTATAGTCCAATCCTGCAATAAATCCAGCCTATAAAATATAAATTAGTGTAAAAATGTAAACATTTTGCATATATATTGTCTGTTTTTAAACAAAAATTTTAAAGAAAGCTACAAAAAATTAACCTAATAGAGTAACGCTAGAAAGATAAATCAGCCTATTCTGGGGAATTTCTTTCGGAAAAAACGTAAAAATTGTCCATACAATAAATGGTTAAATGTCTATATTTATTGCTATTTATGCCTAAAATATTGCTATTATTATTTGCAAAAAAAATAGCCGACCTCCACTGCAGTGGAAGTCGACTATTCTAGAGCTTACATAAGTAAGCTTTAAGGCTCTCTAAACTGGCGGAAGAGAGAAGAGGGTTGCTCTTCCAACTTCACACTGACTTCTTTTTCGGTACCATCGCGCCAAAGCTTTATAGTCACTGTGGAACCAACTTTCAGAGAACGCATAAAAGATTGCAACTCTGAAGCCGTAGGAGTCTCTGTGCCATTGATACTTACTATAACGTCGTTGCTCTTGAGGCCACCTTTGCTTGCAGGACCATTGGGCAAAACTTGACCTACAATAACGCCTTGAATGTTTTTGTCTAAGCCTAAGTAGTTGCGAGCTGGCTGATTTAAATCGGCCATGGCTATACCAAGGTAAGGGCGAGAAACTCTGCCATGATCGCGCAATTCTTTCATTACCGTATAGGCAGTTTCTGCAGGAATAGCAAAGCCAATGCCTTGAGCTGAACGGATAATAGCAGTATTTATACCAATAACTTCGCCTTTAAGATTGATAAGCGGCCCGCCGGAGTTGCCAGGGTTAATGGCCGCATCAGTTTGCAATAAGTTTCGTAAGTCGACATTACTGTCACTTAAAGTACGATTCCTGGCTGAGAGAATACCCAGAGTAGCCGTTTGACCGACGCCCAAAGGATTACCTAAAGCTACAACCCAATCTCCAATACGCATACTCTCTGAATTGGTCAAAGAGGCTGTAGGGAAAGAGCGCTCTTTATTGGCAATACGCAAGATAGCCAAGTCGGAGACAGGATCGGTACCAATAATTTGCGCGGAATGCTGACTCTTGTCACTTAAAGTCACTTTAATGGATTTGGCACCACTGACAACATGGTTGTTCGTTAAAACTATGCCATCAGAGCTGACAATAATGCCTGTTCCCATACCGCGAGGAATTTCCTGAACTTGGTAATCGAAAGGATCAATAAAGCCAAATCCATGGGTGCTATAAACTCTAGTAGTCATAGTTGTGTCTATGTTGACTACCGCAGGAGCAACTTTAGCTACTGCATCAGCTACAGCGCTGCTGCCCTTAGGCATAACGGCATTAGATTTGGAATTGTAATTGATACTGAACTCAGAATCAGACTTGCCCTTATTCTGCTGCGTGAAATTATCGCTAGTCTCTGTAGTCGTCTGAGGAGTCTCAACCTCTTCTTTTTCCATGGAAATTTTGATGGAGGGACTACAATATACGATTATAAAAACTAAGAAAGCGCCTATGAATACGCCGGCGATGCCGCAAATAACGGTAATTGCAGCGCTGCCATGCGGATTTTTTCTAATCTTATCGATCATATCAAACCTTTCATAGCTTCCGGAATTGTTTTAAGGCAACTACCTAGGCTTACGGCTGAGCTAGTAAATCTAGGCTTTCTCTTCTTTGTTGGCTTCTTCGGCATCCGGAGCGTAAACTATAGGAGCGGATTTCCACATACCTTCTAAGTTGTAGAAGCTGCGCTCGCCGCTGATAAACAGATGTACGATTACAGAGCTGTAGTCCATTAGGGTCCAAGCGTTATCATTTTTGCCCTGAATGGACTTGGGCTCAATTCCCTGTTCTGATAGCATTTTATCGATATTTTCAGCGATATCGCGCAATTGGTTGCGAGTAGGAGCATCGCAAATAACGAAATAATCGCAAAGAACTGAGTCCTTACTCATATCCAAAACAACTGTATCTTTACCTAGCTTTTGATAGCAAACGTCGGCAATTGCTTTGGCCATATCTAAAGAATTTGCAAACATATCGTCTCTTTTTACCTCTTTCTCTTGAAAAAAACTCATAGAATGATAGAAAAAACAGCGCTTATTGTCAAACTAAGCGTCTAAAACGGTCGTCATAAAAGCACACATAACGAAAACAAGCAACGTAAGCTACTCACATATTTTCTTATTGCATATGTGAAACTAATGAGCGCTAAGCTATAAAGAACTAGGCCATAGCAAAAGCAAGAGTCCGATAACGGCAGATACCAAGGCTAATACCAATAAAATGATAGGATTACCCTGCTGAGGAATGTCAGGCAATTCATCTACACTTATATTATTGTCTGAAGTGAACACCGTGTTCATCATAACTTGTTTTATCCTAAAGTGAAAATGCTTCTCAGTTAGAGTTCAATTAGGGAAAAAAATTTCCTTATTATTTATTTTTTTGCTCTAAATGAAAGGATTGCTGCCTCCAGTTAAGACTATCTCAGCTAGGGCCTCTCGAATCATGCTAATAAGCTCATCATCAGCATTGGGAATGATAATTTGGATCACACCTTGCATGGAAGCGTAAGGCACATTTGTATGTTCTGTAGCCTCCAAGACTATAGCAGAAACATCTTCTCCGCCTGGAACACCGCGTAACCTATTAACTGCGTGCTGGTTGCCGCCATCCATATCGTTAAATTCGACCATTACCAAATCTACTTTGGCATAGGAGGTGATTTCCAGCATTTCGCCTATAGTGGAAGCATAAAGAACGCTGAAACCTTCATCTTCTAGAATGCGACGCAAGAAAGGATAAGAGTCTTCGGTGCCTCCAGTAGCAATAAGAGCCGTTTTCCCGGCGCCTAGACGACTGAGTTTATTCACGTAGTCTAATTGTGAATTATTTAATTCGCCACCTTGAGCTAAGCTGTAATCTTCCTGGAAAGATACGAAGGAGTTGTCATGGCCTTGTTCCTGACTCTCCTTACTAGTAGACTGAGAAGAGTTGGGTTGAGAAGATTCAGGATGCTTAGGAGCTGGGGCTGCCATAGCAATAACGGTTTCAGAGTCTGGTAAGAGACGGTTTTTATAATATTGGGGAGTCGAGGAGGAAGCAGAAAGATCGCGTTCATTTAATTTAGGGGAGGCACCGTTTATAGGCAAATCGCCTATAGTTGGGCAAGAACCAACGTCTATATGCTCTGACTCGTTGACTCGATCTTGTAAAGCTTGCTCGGCTGCACTTAAAGTGCGCATATGACGTACCAACTCATTGATACTCATAGAGAGCTGTCCCAGCTCGTCTATATCTTCAACTTTTGCTTGGCTTTCAGTGTCTCCGGCTAACACTCCATCTACGAAGTTGCGCAGGGCGTGAATGCGCTCGCGTTTTTCTGTTTCTTCGGCTTGTGAAGAAGCTATAAGCTTTTGAATATATTCAGAGAGACGATTTAAGCGAGAAGCAGCTAAACCTATTTCGTCGGCACGGTTTTGGTCAGCTCTGGTCTCTAATTTGCCTTGGGCCATTTGATCAGCTACTTCAGCTAAGTTGAGCAATGGATTGCCGTAAAAATAAGATACAAAAGCTGTAAAACCTAAGGCGCCGGAGATAAGAATAAAGACTAAACCTAACAGTTGACGCTTTAAGCCGCTGAAAGCTGCTGTAAGTTCATCTGTTGTAAGGTAAACTCTTACTATACCTAAGCTACTATCTGAAGAACGCACTGGCACAGTACTAACCATACAATCGGTCTCTCCAGAAGTTTCCAAGCCGCTTTGAATAACGGACAGCCCTAACGCTTTGCGTGTTTGCTCATCGTTTTTGATAGAACCTATTTCCGCCGACAAGGAACTAGCTTTCACTTTACCTGCACTGTTGAGCACTTCCAGAGCGCTTACACCCTTTTGCTCAGCTAACACAGAGACACTTCTTTGCAATTTGGCAGATTTTGCATAATTGCCTGGGTCGTCCAATGAATCGGCACTCATAGCAGCCAAGCATTCTCCCAATGATTCGCTGCGCATAGCTAAAGAATGGGTGAGAGAAAGTTGCTCGCCTCCCTTAATGACGGCAAAACAGAAAAAAGCAAAAAACACCGTTAAGGGCAGCAAAGCCAAAAGCATCTTAATTTTAAGCGGAAAAAACTTATTTTTAGGCATAATAACGTTCTGCGCCAATTCGCGCCGAGTTGATAAAAGCCTACAAACTTTCTAATAATATTGGGTTCTGCTCAGTTGTTCACCATGGAAACAGATTATGGCTTCTTCACAATTGCGTGAAATTGAGCTAAAATCAGGCGTATTTGAACCGTTTCTATTAGTCGCTATTTTGGGAAAGAGAGCCATTTTCGGCTTCTAATCGCGGCCGGGAAATAAAGCGGTTGAGTATTTTTTTTGCTCTTTCAGAGCAAGCATACGATATTTTTGAAGGACTAAAAATATGAGTTTTTACAAACAGAACGCAAAAGAAAATGAAATAAGACTTATCAATGCTCAAAGTGGCAAAACTTTAGAATTTAATCAAGTTTTGGAGGTTATAGCAGGATACGCTCATTGGGGACCTGCGGCCGACATAATAAGAGAGTTACATCCGCTGGCCGATTTGGAAGATGTGCAAACGCGGCAGCTGGAAATAGAAGAAGCTATGCGCCTAAATGTCGATAAAGGTTACAACCTTTATACCGACAATTTGGGCGACGTTCAATCGGCCATAAAAGCTTCTCAGCGCCACAAATCATTGCAACCTGCGGAATTATTAGGCATTTTGCATTTAGCCCAGCTTTCTCGTCAGGTAGGTACTTTTTTGCGCTCTCGCGCTAAAGAATACCCATTATTAAGTGACAAAGCTTTGCGTTTGGGACAATTTCGCGATATAGAAAAACAAGTAGCGCGAGCTATTACTCCTGATGGTGAACTTTCTCCCAACGCTACGCCAAACTTGGCTCGTATACGTCAAGAATTAGCCGCTGCTAGAGCTAGCGTAGAAGAGCGTTTGCATGATTTTCTGCGCAACTCAGAGTACGCGCGTATGATCCAAGATCCGGTCATTTCAACGCGTTTTGGCCGTCAGGTTATTCCTATTAAAGCCGAATATCGCGGCCATTTCCCCGGCATTATTATTGATCAGTCGGCTAGTGGGGCCACTTTGTTTATGGAGCCTTTGGCTGTAGTTGAGCTTAGTAACCTCAGTCGCACTAAAGCTTTGGCTGAGACTGCTGAAATTGAGCGCATTTTGCAAAGCTTGACTGAATTAGTCGGTACTAATGGGCGTGAACTTGCCGATAGTTTGGAAGAATTAGCTTGGCTGGAAGCTTTGCAAGCTATTGCCAAGTATGCGGCTCATTCTGGATCATCACTACCAGAAGTAAAAGACAAATCGCCATTGCTCATTGCTGCTGCTCGCCATCCTTTACTTATCGAGCGTTTGGGCGACAAAGTAGTGCCTATGACTTTCGATTTGGAAAATAATCGTACCTTAATTATTACTGGCCCCAACACTGGAGGTAAGACCGTAGCTTTAAAAACTATCGGTTTAATGGTCATGATGGCCATTTCCGGTTTGCCCATTCCAGCTGATCCTTCCAGTTGCATTCCTTTCTTTGAGCAAGTTTGGGCTGATATTGGCGATGAGCAAAGTATTATGCAAAATTTGTCTACTTTCTCTGCCCATATCAATCAAGTCTTACGTATGATTCCTCACGCCAAGGAACATACTTTGCTTTTGCTTGACGAATTGGGAGCAGGTACCGATCCGGCTGAAGGTGGAGCTTTAGCTGAAGCTGTGCTGGAATATTTCCACTCTAAAGGTGCAGTTACGGTAGTAACTACTCACCTTTCCGAATTGAAGAACTTCGCTTCTCAGCGTGAGGGTATGACTAATGCGGCCGTAGAGTTTGATAGCGATACTTTGGCTCCGACTTTCAGGGTAATTATGGGCGTTCCTGGTCGCTCCAACGCTTTAAAAATCGCCAGTCGCTTAGGATTGCCTGCGGAAATTGAACGGCGAGCTGTCGAGCTTTTAGGTGGAAATACTGCTCAAATTAACGGCTTATTAGGCGAACTTGATAAAGAGCGCGAGGTTAATGAACGTCTGGCCAAACGTTTGCGCGACCAATTAGCTCAAGTGGGACGTTTGCGCTCGGCGTACGAGCAAAAAGTAGAAAATGCTCAGCGTGAGTGTTCAGAAATGATTGCCAAAGCTACCTCCGAAACGGAAGAATTGGTAGAATCTTCACGCCGTCATTTGCGTGGTCTTACTGGCAGCGTGCGCCGCAATTTAGCTCAATTGGGCAATGTCCGTCGCCAATCTATTGTTGAATTGCGTAAAGCAGCTGCCGAACTTAGTAGAGCTTTAGTCGAATTTGAAGCTTTGGAAGAACTTGTAGAATTGAATCCTGTTGCTTCGAAAGCTTTGGCCCAAGCTTTGCAAGAAGCGGTCAATTATCGCAAAGAACGAGAAGGTTTTGCTTCTCCTAAAGTTGGAGTTAAAACTTCGACTACCGAACCTAGCAGCGATACGACTGAGGACGATTTGCAATTAGAAGTAGCTCAGGAAGATGTTGGAGACTATTCCGTTTCGGAAACGCCCGATAAGTCGGAAAATACCTATTCGCGTTTAGACAAACTTGACCAATACATTAGAGAACAAGCCCAAAGCACAGAAAGCAATTTGGACAGCATTAGTGTAGAAGCTAACAACTTAAAGGGTAAAGCTCCTAAAATTCCTGGACATAGCAAATTAAAAGAGAGGCTCAAAAATACGGCCGCTCAGGCTTTGGAGGTAAGTCTGTCAGCTGATCCCAATGCTGCTGTAAGCGAGAGCCGAGCTATAGGGGCTAAGTTGGCCGACGAATTGGGCTTAGATGGTTTTGCCTCTGAAGAAGAGGAGCAGCAGCCAGAGGAGGAAGTTAAAGCTGTCAATTTACCGCTAGAGGTAGGTTCTCACGTGTTTGTACCTCGTTATGGCCAGGATGGTACTGTACTTTCTCTTTCCGATAAAAAAGCTGAAGTACAAATTGGTGTTATTCGCATAAAAGTCAAAAAAGAAGATCTTCAAGTCTTAGCTCCAGAGAAGAGCGAAGTTGGATCTATTCCTAGAGGTGGCAGCATGACTATGCTTTCCAGTCGCATCGATTTGCATGGCAAAAATGTCGACGAAGCCCTTTGGGAATTGGGTGCCAAAATTGATGATGCGTTTATGAGTGGAGTACATCAATTAGAGATAATTCACGGCAAAGGCACAGGTACTTTGCGTAAAGCTGTGATTGATTACATTAAGAATCATCCTTCTATTGCTTCTTATCGTATGGGTAAAGCTACTGAAGGCGGCATCGGGGCTACTATAGCTACTTTGAATAACTAATTTACTAGGCTTTTTATAACAGGCAAGGTTCTACTTAAATCTAAATCTTGTTTGTGCTACCAAATGATAAAGTCGTTAACTTCCGGAAGGGAAGGGACGGCTTTTTTTCTACTTTGCATTTGTCAATCTCAGGTGAGTTTTGTATTTAGTTTTTTATACTTATCTAATGATAAATATTGTGCATAAAGACCAAAAGTGGTCGAAAATAAGATCGCAAGATCAATATTTTTGGTCATACAAGCAAGGTACAAGCAAAAGTTAATTAGAAGCCTACACAGATGTAATTTTTTTATTTTTAGTGAGAGAGGGCCGTTTTTCAATAATGTTAGAACGTCTATTGGCGCTGTTGAAGCGGATCTTCCAAGTTAAGAGCGTTGAACAACTAAAATTGGAGGCTGGCTCTGAACAGAGTGAAGCTTTAAAACGCGATCTTAAGCTTAAAGATCTAGTCGCTTTTGGAGTAGGAGCTGTAATTGGCTCAGGTATTTTTGTAACTACAGGTTTAGCCGCTGCTGGAAGCAGAGATTACGTTGCTGCAGGCCCCGCAGTTATGATCTCTTTCCTGGTTGTTTCTGTTGCATGCTTACTGTGTGTACTTTGCTATGCAGAATTTGCATCGGTAATTCCTACTGCTGGCAGTGCATATACCTACGCTTATGCCAGTTTGGGTGAATATGTAGCCTGGATTTTAGGCTGGAACCTTATTTTAGAATACGCAGTAGGCAATATTGCGGTAGCTATCTCTTGGTCTGGCTATTTCCTGTCTATTCTAAAAGGGTTTGGCATCAATTTCCCTGCTTGGCTGGCTGATAGCTATTTTACTGCTTCTCCAGAAGCTATAGCTAGTGCTCCCCACATTTTGGGTATTCCCATTATGTGCAATTTACCGGCCATCACTATTGTAGTTTTACTCACTTGTATCATTGTGCGTGGCATTAAATTCTCAGCCAGTTTAAATGACTTCTTGGTCGCTTTTAAGATTCTCATTATCTTAGGCGTTATTGCTTTAGGTGCTGTCTATGTCCATCCCGGAAACTGGACTCCTTTTGCTCCCAATGGTTGGGCTGGTATTCAAGCTGGTGCTGCTCTGGTCTTTTTTGCTTATATAGGTTTTGACGCTATTACTACCTTGGCTGAAGAAACTAAAAATCCCGGTCGCGATTTGCCTTTGGGTATGGTTATCACTTTAGCTATCAGCACTTTCTTGTATATAGCTGTAGCTGCTGTTTTAACTGGTATGATTCATTACACCGAGTTGGGAACGGCCGAACCTATGGCCACTGCTTTTGCTGCTATTAATATGCCTAAGGTTGCAGCTGTTATTGCTATTGGAGCTGTTATCGCTATGACCGCTGTGTTGTTGGTCTTCCAAATAGCTCAGCCGCGTATCTTTTTCGTAATGGCTCGTGATGGTTTGATTCCTAAGTTCTTTGCTAGAGTTCACAAAAAGTTTCGCACTCCCCACATTACTACTTGGGGCACTACTATTGTAGTGGCTTTATGTGCTGGCTTTATGGATTTAAGCATTGTAATTGAACTTTGCAATATCGGTACTTTATTTGCCTTTATATTAGTATGTCTGGGCGTAATTATTATGCGCCGTCAGCGTCCTGACATCGTTCGTCCTTTCCGTACTCCCTTAGTTCCTTGGGTACCTATTGGCGGTATCGTTTGCTGTCTCTACTTAGTCGCCGGTATGCCTTCTATGACTTGGATTCGTTTCTTGGTATGGATGGTAATAGGTACGATTATTTACCTCTGTTACGGCTACAAGCATAGCACTATGCTCAATTCACCGCTATCTGCTCACAACTGTGTTTTCAATCAGGAGCTAGTTGATGGTAAAATGCAAATAGCCAGCGCAGTTGTTAATGACAGCGAAAATGACGCTACTAAAGAAGCTGGTGTTTCAGAAACTGCCAACTGATAATCGTTTAATGTTTTACGCAACATAATAATGTTTTACGCAACATAAGTATGTTTAGCGCAAACAAACATTGTAAGTCTCCGCTTCTTAAGAAACGGAGACTTTTTTTCTATGCCTTATCACTGCTTTCTGCGTTGTAATGTCCACTTTCTTGCTCGTTTGTTGCGTAGTTTTTCAGCTTAGAGACGCTGATAGTGTACCGCCCGCCAGTTAGCTTTTTATGTTAGCTTCATTTTATTGCCATATCGACGCTCCGGCTTCACTGGCCTGGCGGCCAGAGGCCTGCGCTACCGATAT
>DHKB01000032.1 GCA_002407045.1 Candidatus Bruticola papionis
TCAAGCTTGGTAAGCTCGGTATCAAACATTTTAGTTAGAGCCGCATCGGAAGCCTCAATAGCTAAAGCACGACCCTTTTCCAGCAGTCCGCGACCGTTTTGTGTATCTCCACTGTTAATTAAAGATAACGCAGTTTGCAAATAAGCTGGGTGGTACTTAGGATCACGCACAATAGCTTGCATAAAGAGGCTCCTGGCTTCTTCTAAGCGACCAGTAGCTTGTGCGATAACACCTTGAGAGAAAATTTCTTGAGCCGAAAGTACAGAAGAGACATTGGTAGTCCCTTTTTCCATATCTTCTTTGAGATAGGTAGCAAGTTCCGGGGGCAAATTGGATTCGGGCTCCAACGCTTCTTCGGCTGGCTTCATTTCCACAGCAGCTACACGCTCATCGCTCTTATCCACATCGGAAACGGCGAAGAGATTTTCCAAATGTTCGGTAGCTTCAGGATGCTCGGGAATGAACTTCAAAACTTTGGAGTAAGACTTCTTGGCCTCTTCGATATAGCCCAACTTCTCTTGCAAACGAGCAGCTTCCAACCAGAAAGTGCTGTTTTTGGGCGCCAAAAGTACCAAGCGCTGGTATTGATCCAAGGCCTCCACAAAATCGCCACTGGCCATAGCAATTTGAGCTCTGGTAACGCGAGGGGCAATAGCTTCTGGATAAGCGGCCATAACTGCCTGAATAACGCGAAGAGCTTCGGCAGGCTTGCCAACTTGACTAAGTACAGAAGCATAACGGCATCTGATATCCACATTGTTGGGATTAAGTTTACAAGCCTTATCGTATTGCTCTAAAGCCATGTCAGCTTGATTAAGCTTAATGTAAGCTTCACCGAGATCGACTAAAGCTTCTTCGTAGTCTGGCTTAACATCTAAAGCTCTCTTTAAGAAGTCTACAGCGACTACGTAATTGTTCATTTTTTGCAAATAAGTGCGGCCCACTGCTCTCAAGCTGCGAGCATCGTCAGGTTTAGCTTTAAGCACTTTGTTGAAGCCAAACAGAGCATACTTGGGCTCGTTGAGTTCCAGATAAGCCATACCAATCTCATAGTAAATATCGAGATTGTCGGGAGAGAGCTCCAAAATGCGCTGATAAACTTGAATAGCTTTGTCAGATTGACCAAACTTGCGATAGACTGAAGCTAAAATAGTTTGTGCTTCAAGATCGTTAGGATTGATTTCAACCGCACTTTTCAGCTCATTTATAGCTTTTTCACCATTTCTACGTTTTACGTAGCATTTGCCTAAACTGACATGGAACTGAGAATTTCTCGGTTGCAATTCAACAGCCTGACTGAAAGCTTTAATAGCATCGTCAATATTGTCCATTTGCTCGGAGACCAAGCCTAAGTTGTAGAAGCTATAGCTGTCGCGGGGGTTTAATTGAATAGCATGAGCAAGGGCTTTGGAAGCTCCGGCAAAGTTGCCCATCTTCTGATAGGCTTGAGATAAATTGAAGTAGGACTCATAATCTCCAGGATCAAGTTCCAAAGCTCTCTCGATAGCCTCAACAGCTTTAGGCCAATTACCAAGTTGGAAAGCGATTTGACCGTACTCACTCCAAGCTTCAGTATACTCAGGATTTAAAGAGACTGTCTTCTCGTACATTTGCATGGCTAAGTCGGGACGATAGACTTCTTTGCAACAACGAGCCAAAGAGAGGTAGCCCTCGGCATTATTTGGTTCAATATTTAGAGTCTTTTGGAATTGAACCATAGCTTGTTTATAGCGACCGGCCTTCATGTTGATACGGCCAAGAGAGAACAAATAGCGAGTACACTTGGCGTCTAAAGCGTGGGCAGCTTCAAATTGTTTGATAGCTGGTACAGTCTGGTTCTCTTTTTCGTAAATTAAGCCAAGCTGATAATGCGATTCGGCGGAACGAGGGTTATCTTCGGTAGCCTTACGCAAATTGATAATGGCCATTTTATTTTGGCCTAATTGATAATAAATTAAGCCAGCTTGTTCGCGGGCTTCCCAAAGACGAGGGTTAATATCTACAGCTTTATTGAGATACTTTAGAGCAACTTCCGGACGTCCTAAAAGTCGATTGGCACGACCTAATTGATAATGAGCATAGCCATCATTGGGATTGAGAGTTACCGGACGTTCAAAAGCGGCCAGAGCTTCTTTTACTTCTTTTCTGTAAAAGGCTAAATAAACAGGATCGGTAAAAGCATTGAGTACGTGAGGGTCAAGGCGCATAGCTTCTTCTAAATCTTCCAAAGCGCCCTTTAATTCAGCATTTTTGGCAAAAAGCAAACCGCGGTGCAAATACGCTAAAGCATGATTTGGTTGCAAATGCAAAGTTTGTTGAAAAGCTTTGACAGCTTCACCAAGATTTCCAGCTATCTGGTACTCCCGTCCTAGTTGGAAAAACGCCTCAGCGTCGTGAGGATGCAGTTTTACCATAGTTTGATATTTCTGCAAATTAGAAGCTGACAACTCTGCCATTGTAATTATAAACCCTCATTATATTTTTCCAATCTAACTTGGACTATCGTTCCAAATTGAGATTGGAATTAAACTGCTTGCGCAGCTCCGTCTCAATGCACATATAGAAAAGGACATGCTCATCTTATAATAAAACGGTCTGTTAGGCTTCGTGTTCAGCCGCTTTTATCCTACACAAACTGCGGAAATTTCGGCCTATTGGGCGTTTTAGCACTTGTTTTCAGTAGATTTACACAAAAAAATAGCGTACTTACCGGCAAATAGTATCGAGCAGGCTGAAAGAGCAGCTCTGCAGAAGTTGTTGTGAATTTTTTGGGATGGATTTGCCTGAAGATATTTTTGTTGGAGAAAAGAATGATTCAAGCTGAAAGATTGCGTTTATGGCCTTTAGAACATTGTGATTTAGGCAAAAATTATCAATGGGCCAACGATATGGAATTGTGTCGTTATGCAGGCGCTTTGCCTATGCCTAAATCGCTTAATGAATTGGAAGCCTGGTACAATAACGCCAGCAGTAATCCGGAAACTTCTATTTTTGCCATAAAACTGAATAATGGAGCCTATATAGGCAACATAGAAATACGCAATCTAGATTTACGCTGTGCCAATTGTGAATTAGGCATAATATTAGGAGAAACTTCCATGCGTGGCCAAGGCTATGGCCAAGAAGCGGTTATGGCCCTATGCGGATTCGTTTTTAATCAATTGCGCTTACACAGAGTAACTGTGCATGTTTTAGAATTTAACGAAAGGGCGGCCCATATGTTTACTAAATGCGGCTTTGTCCAAGAAGGAGTGGAGCGGGAGTCCTTCTGGTCAGACGGACGTTATTGGGATGTGCGCATTTTTAGCTTGTTGGAGAGTGAATTTCGCTCGCAAGCCACTAAGTTAGCAACTGCTACTAAGGATAGCGTAAAATAATTTTTATAGATATAAAATAAGACTGAATCCCAAAAAATATCGTGAAATAGAGGATAATAAATGAAACCCATCATTTGGTGTGGCGATCATGCTGAATTGATCGATCAAACCGCCCTTCCTACTGAAGAAAATTGGATTTGTTGCTCTACCCCAGAGAAAATTGCCTGGGCCATTGAGACAATGAAAGTGCGCGGAGCTCCAGCTATAGGCGTAAGCGCAGCCTACGGTATGGCTTTGGCAGCTCTCAATAATGCATCTTTGCCAATTGACGCTTTTAAAAAGAAGCTAGCTGCCGCCGCCAAACTTATAGGAGCAACTAGACCAACAGCCGTTAATCTTTTCTGGGCTCTTAAAGAGATGGAAAAAGTTTGGGCTACTTCGGATGATCCTAAGGCATTAGTTCAAGCTATGGTAAAACGTGCCCAAGAAATAGCTGCCGAAGATGAAAATATGTGCAAGGCCATAGGACGTCACGGAGCAGCTTTGGTGCCCAATAATGCTCGCATTTTAACTCATTGCAACGCTGGAGCTTTGGCCACAGCCGACTATGGCACAGCCTTAGGTGTAATTAGAGCTGCCTTCGAAGATGGTAAAGTAAAAATGGTTTGGGCTGACGAAACTAGACCTTTCTTGCAAGGCGCCCGTCTAACGGCTTGGGAATTACATAAAGATAATATTCCTGTACGTTTGATATGCGACAATATGGTCGGCCATTTTATGCAACGCGGCCAAATAGATATGGCTGTAGTCGGAGCGGATCGCATTACTGCCAACGGAGACGTAGCCAACAAAATAGGCACTTACAGCGTAGCTGTGCTTTGCAAAGAGCACGATATACCTTTTTATGTGGCTGCTCCCTACTCAACCATAGATCTAAATTTGCATGATGGCCGAGATATACCGATTGAAGAGCGCAAAGCTGAAGAACTCACGACAATGGCTGGCAAACGTATAGCCCCAGAAGGCATAGAAGTAGCAAACCCAGCTTTCGATGTTACGCCTGCAAAGCTAATTACAGCAATTATTACCGAAAAAGGCGTCTTCCGCCCTCCTTTCGATTTTTCTAAAGTGTTAGAGCAAAAGTAAAGCCGACACATTATCTATTTCCGCAACCGCACATCTCAAAATATAGAAGTCGGTTGCGGAATTATTTGTAAATTGCTGAAATAGTGGAGTTTATTATGGCTCGTTACGCTACTGAAGACGCTATGCGTTTGCTGGAAACAAAAAAAATAAAAGAAGCGACCGCCTATATACTGTACGGAGAAGACGAATATTTAATTTCCGAAACGATGCATTTGCTGCGCAATTCTGTTATAGACGCCGATTTTGGCGATTTCAATTATACACGCCTCGAGTGCAGCGGTTCCACAAAAGTAGCCGAATTAGTTAACGCTTTGCGTGAATTGCCTATGCTTACCGACAAGCGTCTTTTAGAGTTGCACTTTTATCAGAACCTCCCCGAATCTACAGTAAAAAAAATTGAAAAAACATTTAAAGAGACTTTGCAAGAAGGTAGCACCGTCGTATGCTTAGTTAGCCATAACGAAACTAAAAAATCTAAAAGCAAATTAGTTACTTGGGCTCAAGATTATGCCCAAGAAATAAATTGCACCGTTTCAGCTTACAATCTCCCCCGTTGGATAGAACTTTATTTAAAAGATAAAGGTTGTAAATTCAAAGACTCCAAAGCCGCTCAAGAATTGCAAAATCGCGTCGGTACGAATTTACTAGATTTGAGCTCTCAGCTAGATCAATTGGCTCTTTATGTAGGCGACAAGAAAATCATAGATACAGAAGACGTCCATTTAGTCATACGCCCAAGCAACGAAGTAAAAGTGTGGGAATACACAAAAGCACTCACTCAAAAAGACTACAAAAAGGCCATGCAAGCTTGTGCTTCACTTTTGGAAGACAACGCTCAAAGAGGTAGCCTGACTCTAATTGCATTTACTAATAAATACTTGCGTGACTTAGCCCAAGCCTTAGATATTACTTCCAAATATGGTTTTAATTTAAACAGCTTGGCCCAGCAAATGAGCGATAAAAAAGATTTTCAAATAAATTATCTTCTCAAAGATTTGCGCAACTGGAAAGAAGCCAACTTGAGAGACGCTTTTCATAGTTTATGTCAGGCAGATTTGCGCCTTAAAACTGGTGGCGATCCCTTATTGACTATGCAATTGCTAACATTACGCATCGTAGGCAGACGTTGAACGCTTTTGTCGGTTATATTTTCTTGTATACATCGCAATATAAATAAACAAAAAAAATAGGCACAAGTTCAGCTATAAGAAGGGAGAGAAAAATTTAGGGAAGAAGTGGAATTATGAAGGGGCGCTGGTATGCCTTATTTCTGCGATTAGTGAAGAGAATAAGCTACTACGTTTCTCAAAGATGCGTTGTAGTGCTCTAATGAAAGCGGAAAGCTTCCGCCTCTATGGGCGTAATTAAACTTATGTCCATTAAAGAGATTGGCAGGAAATTGTCAGTTCGTTTTCGCAGAAAAAACTGGCGATTGTTGAAGTCTTTTACAAAGTAGAAAGTTTTTTGCCTAACTATTAAAAACATTAGGCAGAAGGCGATCAGCAGCCTATCAGCATCAATGTTAGGCTTTCTTTTTTTGGCCTGTGATCAAGCTTAAGTTGCTTCACTACTTTGTAAAAAAATAGAGTAGTCAAACAAAAAAAATGTGGGTGAGACGTCCCCACCAGACAGCGAGCGGCCGAAGTCTATTTAGTAGGATTAAGCCTTTTGCCCTTGTCTAAAAGTTCACGCGGTTGTAACTGCGGAGAATGCGTCAAAAAAAATAGGCAATAATATCACGCGGAGGCAAAGTTATGGAGACCCCTCAGAGCAGTGCGCTCGTTATAGGAGCCGCCAATCTGGATATAAAAGGTCACACTTGTTCTTATCATGTGGCCAAAACTTCCAATCCAGGTATGGTTCGCACTACAGCAGGCGGTGTGGCTCGCAATATTGCAGAGAATCTGGCCCGTATGAATGTACAAGCTACATTATTGAGTGTTATAGGCGACGATCTTTACGGTAGGCAGATACTAGATATAACTGGTTCCGCTGGCGTCGATTTGAGCAGGGTATTAGTATCTAAAGATCAGCGTACTGGCATATTTTTGGCGATTCTAAATCATTATGGCGATTTAGAGTCAGCTGTGGCCGATCTAGATATTATTAAGATGCTCACCCCTGAGTATCTCAGCAATAATATAGAACTTTTTGACAGTGCCAAATTTGTGGTCGTTGACGCCGATATCCCTACTCCTACTCTGGTATTTTGCCTTGAGCAATGCAGCAAGCGCGGCTTGCCTATTTGTGTTGAGCCTATTTCTGTGTCCAAAGCCAAACAAATAGTGCCTTTCTTGGATCAGATCACTATGGTTACTCCCAATCGCGAAGAAGCTGAAGTTTTGGTCGGATTCCCCTTGCGCAGCGCTGCAGACGTCAAACGCGCCGGCTTAGAATTGCTTAATCGTGGAGTAAAATGGGGTATAATTACCTTGGGTCCTGAGGGTGTTTTAATTGCCAGCCGTGAAGACGGGCAGGATATAATAGAATTTATTCCTTCAATTTCAACCGTTGTCACCGATACTGTAGGTGCTGGCGATGCTCTTACCTCAGGAGCAGTGTGTGGACTCTTAGACGGATTGAGTTTCCGTCAGGCCGTCGAGCGAGGAGTTTTATGTGCAACTCTCACTTTACAAACCTCTATGGCTGTCCATCCAGAACTGACGCTCGCTAAGCTCGAGCAATTTAAAAATTAGTTTTAATTTCGGCAGCTTCCTAGTAGTTGCCAGATATTAAAACCGGCAGAGATTGGCACGCATACTGGCTGCAGAATTGAAAGTTCATTTGCTGTGCCAATCTCAAAAGCAACAGGAGTTAATAAATAATGTTTAGTGTCGGAAGTAAAGTTATGCATCCGCTTCACGGTCTTGGCACTGTAGAGAGCATCGAGCATGAGGTGATTCTCGACCAAGATTGCGATTTGGCTTGTATATCGTTTCAAAACGATCGTCTAAGGATAAAAGTCAATCTGAGCAAAAAAAATGCTATGATTAGACCTCTAGTAGACAAAGAAGAAATTCTAAAGATAGTTTCTCATTTGAAAACTGCCGACAGCACTCTACCTACTCGTTCTTCTGATCGTTATAATTTCAATCTGCGCAAAGTAAAAAGTTGCGATATTTATCAATTAGCGGAAGTAATTCGCGATCTGACAGTCTTTTCTAAAAATCATAAACTGCCTCCCAAAGAACAGCAGATGCTAAAGCAAGCTCGTAAAACTTTAGCTATCGAATTTGGCTTTGTTACCAATCGCGACGAAGAAGACATAGAGTCGGAAATAGACGAAATTTGCCGCAACGAAGATAATAGTTTTATCTCTTAGTGATAGCTAAAAAAGAGCACCTGAAAAGCATTTATTTGCTTTGCTAGTGCTACACAAGAAGCTTAAATATAAAGCAAAAAACTGCAGCTTTACCTGCAGTTTTTTTTGTTTTATATTGGAAAAAAGTGTATACTCACAGTGCTATGCTAAATACTAACACAACTATCACTTACAACTCCACTCGCCCTTTTATATGTGCAACTATTTTAGTAGGCGCTCAAAGTGAGCCATTTTTGCCTGCTTGTCTCGAGTCTGTAGCCGAGGCCGTAGACTACGCTGTTGTCGACTTAAATGGCAACTATGAAGAAAATGCGAAAGTTTTGGAAAGTTCTCGCCTTTATAAAGAAAAGCGCATGCGCATTGAAAAGAGCGTTTTTAAAGATTATTCTACTGCACGCAATAATACTTTTGCTATGCTGCCTCCGGAAACGGAATGGATTATGCGCCTAGATGCCGACGAAGTCCATTTTCCTCGAGATTTGCAAGTAATTACTAGAACACTTATTCCCAACTTAGATGACAGCGTAGGCATGTTTGATAGTTATAGTTTAACTTTCTTTCATTCATTTAAGTATGTAGCCAAATTGGAACGACGCCATGATCTTTTTGTTCGCTATCATAAAGGTATGAAATACGAAAGAGCTATACATGAGCAACTTGTAGGACGTCAAGGGATACGTCTAGCTGCTCCTTATATTTTTCCCCATTACTCATTACTAAGAGATCCTGAAGAATTTTTACAAAAGGTCAAAGACTACATAAAAAAAAGCAGTCAGGAAAGTTCTTTAAAAAAGATGTTAGCTAAAGATCCTATGATTGAACTTATAAAAGATAAGGAAGGAAGGAAGGAAGGAAGCGTTAGAGATTATGAGGGCGCGTTTCCTTCAAGAGCAAGACAAGATATTTCTTTATAATGGCCAACATCCGGAAGTAGATATCGATTGGCTAGATCCTAATAAAGCTCCAGATTTTATAAAATTAATGCAAGAAGAGCTAGACGCAATCTTAGAGGGTAAGGCTAAGCCTCAACATGGAGGAAAAAGACGTATTCTCTTCCGCCTCCCCTCTTTATTATTCCACTTAAAAACTTGGTATGCTAAAAAACAAGCTCTACATTTAGCTGCCACTCAATTGAAAAAGAGTCTTCCCTAAAATTATTTTCCACCGCGTCGCAATTTTACACTGCGTGCGCGGCGGGCTTATTTTAGTGTCTTTTCAAGTAAGCTATAGCTTCAGCTAAAGCCGAGTATGAGGAAGCAGATTTTATATCAGGAGTGATACCGGTCTTATTTATAGCGACTCCGTCTCGGCTTAAAAACAAACCTGTGCTCACTCTGAGCCCATAGCCTCCTGTCAAGGGGTACAAAGTTTGGATTAGCCCTTTACCAAAAGTTTTCTGCCCAACTACAACAACATTAGGACGCCCTTTTAAAGCTGCAGTGACAATTTCAGCTGAACTAGCGGTACCTTTATCAGTAAGAATAGCTATACGCCCTTTAAAAGCTGGTGGATAGGAATTATTCATGCGTTTAAGACCACTGCGCCTCTTTACTTTTAATAATTCACCTTGGCTAAAAATAGCAGCTGTTCTTAGTCCTTCCTTAAAGTCTCCTCCCGGGTTGGAACGCAAATCTAAAATAAGCTTATCTACTGAAGCAACGGTCAGTTTTTTTAAGTTTTGGCTTACTTCATTAGCTGTAGTGGGAGAGAAATAGCCAATGTGAAGGTAACCTATTTTAGACTCTAAAGTTTTGGCTGAAACTGGAGGCAAAGTTAAAGAGGCTCTAACTACAGCTACTTGCATAGGCTTGCCACTTCTAACTATAGATAAATTAGCCGTCGAGCCCGCCTCACCAGCTAGAAGATCGCCAGCTCGATAAAAGCTCATACCTTTGACAGATTTTCCATCAACAGCAGCAATAAAATCTCCCGAGCGCAAACTTGAAGAGGCTGGAGAATTTGGCAAAGTACCTACTACCACCAAACCACCACGCCAAGCCAGCTCGACACCTATGCCAGCAAAGCGTCCACTCTGGGCCATAAGTTTATCCTTTTCCATATCTGAGCGTGTTAAAAGCGCCGTATAGGGATCGCCAATACTTTCCACCATACGCTCGATAGCTCTCTCACCTGCTTTCCCAACCAAATTGGGATAAGTACTTTGCATAGTCTGGAAAGTAGCTTCTAAATTGGAGTTACTTAAAGAAGTGCCAGTTAGAGAAGTGCTTGCCTGAGGTATAACCTCTCGTAGACCTAATTTTAAGCCATGATTTAATTTATCTTCTGTAGGATAGAAGATCGATTGCTGTAAAAGCAAAGTTCTAACTTGTCCAACAATACTACCAACTGTCCCGGAAGCCAAACATAAATAGGATAACAAGAAAAAGGAGGAAAAGCCCAAAGCCCAAAAGGCCAGACTCTTACCAACCATTTTCTTATTAAGCAATTGTAGAAAAGTCTTTATTTTCAAGTTTTTTTCTGCCTTTCTTTAGCAAAAAATAACTATATATTTTTCACTTGCTGCTACCAAAATTACCACTTTGGAAGTGGATTTTCCGCTACTTATCGGGGCTAAAGCCTGCCAAAAGGGAATTTTTCAATTAACATATATGTAGAACCATCTGGCTACCAAGTCCAGTTTATAAGTATGTCTTTAAGTTAAAAAATGTACTCGGCTAGCCATGTAACTCCCATTTTAGAAGGCTTTTCCCAATTTTTTTGCGAACCTAGCGGTCAGGTTCTTGTCAGCGGTGAATAGAATCTTCCGTACGCGGGATTATACGGACATCCTCTAAGGAGAGTTTATAAAGTGCCCACCTATCAGTATCAGGCCCAAACTAGAGATGGCAAGATCCTCGACAGCACTATAGAAGCAATAAATCTCAATGTGGCCATAGATACTCTAACTTCCAGCAAGCTAAAAATTATTGAAATTGCTCCGCTGAAATTTAATCCCCTGGGCTTTCTCAATGCTTTCAGAGCGCTAAAAAGAGAATCGGTAGTAATGATGACTAGGCGCATGGTAGCCCTAGTTAAAGGCGGGCTCTCCTTAGATAAAACCCTAACAGTATTACAAGAGCAAGAGGAAGACCCCAAGCTTAAGCCGATTTTATCACAAGTTCTTCATGATGTGCGCATTGGTTCTAGCGTATCTTGGGCTATGTCCAAGCACCCGCAAGCTTTCGATACCCTCTATATATCTATGATAAAAGTTGGCGAAACTACTGGCGATATAGGTGCTTTACTAGAGCGCTTAGCCAATTTTTTAGAACGAGACTTGAGCATTAGACAAAAAGCCAAATCAGCCATGGCTTATCCTACTGTAATATTGGTAGTTAGCCTTTTGGCTATAGGCGGAACCTTCTTCTACATTATGCCTCCTCTTTTGGGTGTATTTACGCAAATGGCTGTAAGTACAGCCAACTTACCTCTACCCACAAGAGCAATATTCTCCCTAGCCAATCTTACAAAGAGCCCCCTAACTTATCTAACCATAACTCTTATAGCAGCTTATTATGCCTTCTTCGTGTGCCCTTATCTTAAGTCCAATAGTGGCAAATTAAAGTACGACCAATTTAAACTTACTATTCCTATATTTGGAGAATTGCATAAAAAGCTTTTAATAGCTCAATTTTGTCGTATTCTCTCTACTTTGCTGGGCACCGGTATTCCGGTAGTAAAAAGCTTAGAGATATTAAAAGATTTCTCTGGCAACGAATATTTCAAACAGAGAGTTATCGTGCCACTTATAGATGGCATAAAAAAAGGTCAGTCTATGTCGGCCATTCTTGAAAAAGATGGTTTCTTCCCTACTATGGTTCAAAGTATGATAGCTATAGGTGAAACAGCTGGTGAAATGCCCCGTATGTTAGCTCGCGTCTCCGACTTTTATGATAAAGAAGTTGTTTATGCTTTAGAAAGCATGCTCAATTTAGTGGAGCCAGTTATGATTGGCAGCCTGGGCGTATTGATTTGTTTTATCCTTTTATCCGTGTTTTTACCCCTTTACCAAGCAATTATAAATATGAGCATTTAAATTAAAAAATCAGCGAAAAAAAACTACACGCAGGAAATGCTACAAAAGCTAGCGCTGCCTATAATTATAAATACTTGCTTCATTCTTGGAAGCAGGTATTTTTTGTATTATTTATATACGCCCAAGAAAGCGACCAGCAAAACGCAAAAAAAAAGAGCTGCCACCCCGAAGGCTGACAGCTCTTCTTTCTAACTATCTATCGGTATATGCTTTTACAAGCAACTACCGCTCAGATTAGCAGAAGACTTACTTAATGACGCTAGCCATGTCGACTTTGCGCATCTCGCGGCAGTTAGGCCACCAGTCGAAGGACTTGAAGGTCTGACCATTGCGTACGAAGGTGCTGGCATAGTTGTTGTGGCTGACTTTGATGGAAGTGATGCCGAGTTCGTCTAAGGTCTTGAGCTCGTTGGCTTCGGCGATACCGTTACCATTGACATCGGTCCAAACTCTGAGCTCTTTGAGCTCAGCGCCCTCGAGAGAGCCGCTGTTGTCAACGTCTAAAGATGCCATCTCTTCGTAACCGTTATCGAAACCGTTAGCGATACCGAAGAGGTTGGTGCCCTTCACACTACCATCAGCATTGGGGCGGCAGAGCAAACCATCGTTAGCGCCTACCCACTCAGTCAGAACAGGGAAGCCGTTGCCGAAGAAGTCGAAAGCAACTACCTTGTCACTGAAAGTATCGTGAGCTAAGTACTGACCGTTGGAAGCTTCGATCTTACCATCGCCATCTAAGTCCAAAACGATAGGACTATAGACACGAGTGGCGTTTGCCTGGTACACAACATGTTTATTACCAGTTCTGGTTACAGTGTCCTGTACGATGTGATCTCTCTCATACACGTGGTTACGGGTATAGTAGTCATCACGAATCTCGTTGATAGTAACCTTACCAGTAGCAGTGTAAGCATTGAAGATAGCATCGGGGTCGCCGACCAAGATCGTACCGGGCTCAGTTACAGTATCAGTGTAGCTAAGCTTACTACCATCATAGGTAGTGGTCATCTTAGACTTGTTCTCTTTGTACTCGGTGTACTTGTCGGTAGTTCTCTGTCTGTGATCAGAAATATGGCCACTTTCGGAACGACTCCAACCAGTCTGACCATAGTAGCTGCCCATGAGCCAGGAACCATTCAACCAGTACATATCGTTGAGCAAACCCTGACTTACACCGTAACGGTGCAGCTGGTGCTGAATACCATAGTCTCTCATCTGGCTGGAAATCAGGCCTTGAAGGTAACCTAAATCGGAAGGATTACTGCTAGTACGCTCAAAGTGACGATATTCTGTCCTATGGTCGTTACTACCATTAATCTTTCCTTGGTACTTCAAATCGCCTTTAACAGTGATGGTGCTGCTGCTCTTGTCGACAAACTTGTCGCCCCAGCGCACTTCGTTGGTCACGTTAGTACGAGTGTCGGTGTAGTTGTTGCGAACGGTAGTTTTTACTTCCACGCCCTGTCCACCGGAAACATCGGTTACACCGGCGGTAGCGGGAATAGCGAGTAGACTTACAGCTAGAGCGGTAGCTAGAATACCATAACGATAATTCATAGTCTTTCCTCCATTACAGATACGCTAATATATTAAGGCTCCTCCCCCAGAGCTCGATTGCCTAGAAACTCTTCCATGCCTTCATTATACGCGGATTCTTAGTGACACGCTATATGTTTTACAAAAAAAACTACATTTTTATATGAAATAAAAAGTGATATGTTAATTTTTCTACAATTTAAAAAAATAAAAGTGCCCCTTGCCATTACTCAAAAGCGACTTCAGCACTTTTTAATGCCAGAAGTTTGCACTCAAGTAGTAGCGGCAACAGGGCGCAATACAGGAAATAAATTTACATAACTTTTATGTAATTAAACTAAGCGGCGTCGATACCGAAGTTAGCACACAGAGCAGCTAAACCACCGTTGAAGCCTTCACCGATAGCCTTAAAGCGCCAATCACCATCTTTGCGATAAAGCTCACCCACTACGATAGCGGTCTCACGACTAAAATCTTCCTCTAAGTCGTAGCGCACAACCTCTTTATTATTCGTGTCGTCAACGATACGAACATAAGCATTAGAAACCATGCCGAAGTTTTGACCACGAGGACCGGCTTCGTGAATAGTTACAGTAAAGGAGATACCGGTAATATTCTGAGGTACTTTTTCCAAATCGATAACGATTTCTTCATCATCACCTTCGCCATCGCCAGTTCTGTTGTCGCCCATATGTTCTACAGAGCCAGAGGGATGGAGCTTGTTATTATAAAAGACGAAGTCGGTTTCGGTAGTGACTTTACCATTAGGTCCGGTTAAGAAAGCGGCAGCATCTAAGTCAAAATCGTATCCACCATCGTACTTATTAGTGTCCCAACCAAGACAAACGCGAACTTTTTTCAGGCCGGGGTTTTCTTTAGATAAGTTAACTCTTCCGCCCTTGCTCAAACTAACTGCCATGGTTTAGTCCTCCTCTATTTAGACCTTACCCTTTCATTGCATTATTCTGAGTAGTAAATATATGCTTAGAACAATACAGCTAAGGATACTTCCAAGAATACAAACTGAATGCCTTGTTATTTCGTTACCTCGTAGCCTCATCCTTTTTTACATAAGAAAAAAAACAGTATAAAGAGCAAAAAAAAGAAAAATGTACCAAAAAAAGGCTGTTCTACGTTTTATCAACGAGAACAGCCTTCTACAACTAAGCAGTTTAGAGCGAACTCTTATTTGCTGTGGTGCATGATAACTTTACGAATCATATCGATAGGAATAACCAAGAAAGCTAACCCAAAGCATACAGCCCAAGTTTGCATAGTAAGAGGTTCAACGCTTAAAGCTACGCCACCAAATTCAACAAAGAGGAACTGGATAACGAAGATCGCGCCCATAACCAGCAAGAAGTTAGGGTTAAGACCTAAGCCCTTGAAGGTGTTGATATGTACGGTTCTAGCATTGAAACCGTTGAAAGTAATAGCCATCATGAAAGTAGCAAAGAGAGCCGACTTCAGATAAGTGGTATCGGGAGCAGCAATATTGATGCAACCGAACCAATCCCAAACGGCCGGGCAGAAACGAATTGCCAAGCAAAGAGCGGTAATATAGAACGCGCTGATAAGCACTTCTATAAACATATCCTTGCTGACGATACTGGCTGAACGAGGAATAGGCTTCTCTTGCATATACTCTTTCAAAGCAGGTTCGCTGCCGAAAGCAATGGCCGCCAAAGTATCCATAGCCAAGTTGACTAAGAGCAATTGAATTACGGTCATCATGACATTTTCACCCATCATCGGGCCGATGAAGCAAGTGAGTACAGCCGCTACATTTACTGTCAACTGGAAGATGAGGAACTTGCGAATACTCTTAAACATAGTACGGCCATAAAGAATAGCCTTTTCAATGGATAAGAAGTTGTCGTCCAGAATGGTAATATCGCCAGCTTCTTTGGCTACTTCAGTACCGCTTCCCATAGCGAAACCAACGTCGGCTTTTTTCAAAGCGGGAGAATCGTTGACGCCGTCACCGGTCATACCTACAACTAAGTTGAGCTCTTGAGCAATGCGCACTAAACGGCTCTTGTCAGTAGGCAAAGCGCGAGCAATGACGCGCAAGTTGGGCAAGATCTTTTTAAGTTCTTCGTCACTCTTCTCGCCCATTTCGGCAGAAGTTAAAGCAACGTGCTCGGGCTGGGTAAGTAAGCCAGCTTCCTTGGCGATAGCCACAGCGGTTTCTTTGCGGTCACCAGTAACCATAACCACCTGGATGCCAGCATTTTGTACTTCCTTGATAGCATCTATAGCTTCTTGACGCACGTTGTCACGGATGCTGATAACGCACAACAAAGTGAGATTTTCGTCATCCTTTTCGCCTTCGACTTTAGCGACAGCCAATAAGCGCATGGAGCGTCCGGCCTGGGTGTCAATATAGGAAGTAATAGTCTCTTTATCAGTGAAGGGCTGAACGATGCCATTTTCGTCAACAAAGCTATCGCAACGAGCGATAATCTTTTCCGGAGCGCCTTTGACAAAAGTAACCAACTTACCGTCGCGATGTACAGTTACACTAGAGCTCTTCTTATTAGAGTCGAAAGCATTGAAAGCTTTGACGCTACTCTTGTCGATAGACTCAGCTTCTTGAGCCTCAATTAAATAGGCCATCAAAGCGCGGTCGGTGCTGTTGCCGCCAATAACGTTGCCATTGCTGGCAGAAGCACTATTGTTGATGCCGACACCAGCGACGATATCGGTACGCAGAGCAACGTTAACTTCACTCAAAGAAGAGAAAGTTTTGACGACATTTCCAGTAGCCATTTCCACTACGGAAAGGCGACCTTCGGTGATAGTTCCGGTCTTATCGCTGAAAAGTAAGCTCAAGCTACCGGCAGTTTCCAAACCGTTAATTTTGCGAACCAATACATTATCTTTGGCCATTTTTAAACTCTGGAAAGAGAGCAAAATGGAGGTAAGCATAGGCAAACCCTCGGGAACGGCGCAAACGATAATGGTAACGGCTACGGTAATGGCGTTGATAAGCAATCTGACCCATTCATAGAACCCCTGGGGAAGCTCACCGGAAATGAAAGTTTTGGCCAAAATGCCCAAAACGATAGCGATAGCGCCAATATAACCGAAAGTGGAGATTTGCTGAGCCAATTTGCCGAGTTTAACTTGCAAAGGAGTCTCGCGAGTATCTTCCTGAACTTCCAAGGCCAACTCACCGAAGAGAGTCTTATCGCCGACAACTTTAACTTCCATATGAGCTTCGCCACCGCAAACTACGGTACCGCGATAAGCATAGTGGAGGTTAAGTAAGTCTTTAATATCGTATTTCTTCTCGGATTCATCAGCCACAGGTCGCTTGGTAGCCTCTTCAGTCTCACCATTCAAAGCAGCCTGATCGACTTTGATTTCGCCTTCGACAATTTCACCATCGGCAGGAAGCTTATCACCAGCCTGGAGGAAAACGATGTCGCCGACAACGATTTCGCTGACATGCACTTCAATGAGCTTGCCGTCACGAACTACTTTGGCCATTTCTTTGGCTTCTTCTTCAGCTTTCAAAGCCGAAGCTTTGCCTTCTTGCTTACTTTCACTGATAGAAGATACGCCGTTAGCAATAATAATGGCTACTAAAATACCTACAGGCTCAAACCATTCGGCCTGTTTCATAAACCATAATATTACCTGAATTGCTAAAGCAACGCACAGAATAATAATCATAGGATCCTTGAAGCCTTCAAGGATCTTTTTCCATAACGGATCCGGTGGGATTTGTGTTAAAACGTTGGATCCGTGCTCTTTCCGACTAGCCTCAACCTGAGACGCAGTCAAACCTTGTTTAAAATTCATAAAGGACATTATTCCCTTTCTGATTTTTTAGCACGACAAAGTAGCTGACCAAACCAAATGCTATAGGCATAGAGCCACCTACAAAAAAAATGTAAAGCGCCGATTATAGATGTTCTTGGACATCTGTTTCTTAGAACCAGCTGACTTGGGTCTATTCTATGCCTATTCTTTAACTACTTTTATTTTTTCAAAAAAAGATATATGTCAGCACTGCAAAAAGCCTAAAGACCCACTAATAAGATAGTGGACAAACTATTTAGACTTAAGTAAAGACCTAAACAAAGCACAGACGTGCTAAAGAGGAAAATAAGATAAGGATTTAGCCCTCAAAAGTAGAAAGTTTTAATAGCGTTTTTTTAGCATCGAAATCAATACCGGGCAAAAAAAGTATCACTTAAACAAACGGAGCGGGCATAATGGAAGTACAGCGTGGTTTTAGGGATAAGCTTAGCAAATATATCGATACTAATAGCACTTTTGAAGTAATCATACAAACAATAGGCAATGCAGAATACGATTACAGTTGTTTCGGGGTGGACGCTCAAAGTAAGCTGTCAGACGATCGTTATATGGTTTTTTATAATCAAATTTCTTCTCCTAAAGGAGAAGTTAGTTATCAAGGCGACGGCCGTAGCGCAAAATTTATTGTAAAGCTGAGTAAATTGCCCGATTCCATAAATAAACTGGCCTTTACCGTAAGTATTGATGGCGATAGCGATATGAGCAAGATTCAATCGCATCAACTTTCTATTGTGCAAAACGGGCGCCATGTTCTTAATTTTAAACTTCAAGGAACCGACTTTAGAAAAGAAACTTCCCTTATTTCGGCAGAAATTTACAAAAAAGGCGAATGGCGTTTTGCAGCTATAGGCAGCGGCTTTAATGGCGGTTTGGGAGATTTGTTGCGCAACTATGGCGGCGAAGAAGCTACAGAAGAGCAATCAGCTCAAACTTCCGCTCCTGTTGTCACGCCTCCTCAGCAAAATAAACAAGTAGAATCCCAACAACTGCAAAGAAAGGCACAGCCCAACCGAACTACAACTGCACCAGCCCCTGCTCCGCGAGCCTTTACCCCAGCTGCAGGAGTTTCTCACCCAGCCAGTGCTCCCGTATCGACAAATAATGCTATGCTCAACGGAGCGGTGCAAAATTTGAGAAAAGTTTTGCCAAGCCTAAATTTAGCACAATGTCGCGCTCGCATTGTCTTGGTTGTAGAAGCTTCTCAACAAACGGCCCAATATTTTTCCAATGGCTCTATGCAAAACTTAATCACCAAAGTGCTTCCTTTAGCTTTGCAATTTAGCAACAATGCTCAGTTGGAGTATTGGCTTTACGGCAGCCGTCCCAAAAAAATGTTTCCTATTGGAGAAAGAAATTATGCTTCCGCTATTCCCAACGATTGGGGCAGCTTGATGTGGTCTTTAGGAGAAAACAAATCAGAGACTACAGCTATGACTGAAGTTTTATCAAGTTGTCAGCCTTTTAATATGCCCTCTTACATTTTATTCATAACTAGCGGAAACACAGCTTTAAATAACCAAATAGAACAAATGGTAGCCTATTCGTCACAATTCCCTGTATTTTGGCAATTTTTAGGTATGGGCAGCAATCGATACGGAATCTTCGAAAACATAACCAATTTGTCTGGTTCGACTGTATGTAATGCAAAATTTGCTGCTATTAGCGGCTTTTCTCAAAATTCTACTCCTGAATTATATAAATTTTTGCTGAGCGACTTTGCCAAATGGCGTAAAGAAGCAACCAAAATAGGCATAGTCTCTTAGCATAGGCATCTATCCATCTGGCTTCAGAAACCTTATTTAAAGATATAAAAAAGAGAGGCAAAATGGAAATACAGCGCGGCTTCAGAACTAAATTGAGAAACTACCTGGATATTTCTCAGGAGTTTACGTTGGAATTACAAATTTCCGGTCCAGTGCAATGCAGCTACTGTTGTATGGCCGTAACTTCGGAAGGCGTTCCTTATTGCAGCGACTATATACTGTGGAGCGGCCACACCAATTCCCCCAAAAACGAAGTAGTTTACCAAGATACGGAACAAGGCGCCGTTTGCACTATCAATTTGCCACTCATACCTACTCAAATAAAAAAATTAGTTTTCCTTATAAACATTGAAGACGATCACGTTATGAGTGATATAGCTTGGCAAAAAGCTGAACTTAAACAAAACGGAAAGAGCATTTTCGTTTTTCATCTTCAGGGCAACAATTTTAAACGGGAAAAGCTAATCGTATGCTGTGAAGTTTATAAGAAGAGTAATGAATGGCGCCTGGCGGCTTTAAGCTGCGGCTACAATAAAACTATAAGTGAGATTGTCGAAGAGAAGAAGGCTAATTCGACGCATGGTAGCCCTGACACATATGCTGCTGGCCAGACGACTTATTCTGTCAACAAACAAAAAAAATCAAAGTCGCGCCAAGCAGCTCTTACCATAAAAGGTCATATCTTGGCAGAGCCTTTTTCCGCCGAGGCCAAAGTTAGAAAAAGCACTTCTACTAAGATACTACCAACTAAAGTCATTCCTATTCCCATCAAGAGGAAAAATAAAAATCATTAAGCTAATTTATACCTAATACACCATGTAGGTAAAAGACTGAAAAGGATTCTATTTATCTGAAGGAGACTCTATTTATGAATATGCAGCGCGGCTTTAGAGACAAATTAGAAAAGTACCTTGATGTAAAGCAAACCTTCCAAGTAATTATGGATATAAAAGGGCAAGCAGAATATGACTGTTGTTGCTTTGGTGTTGATAAAGATGAGAAGCTTTCCGACGATCGTTATATGGTTTTTTATAACCAGCCTACTTCCCCCCAAAATGAACTCAGCCTCAGCAAGAAAGGCGGTCGCTCTGAATTTACTATTGACTTAAGTCGGTTACCTGACTTTATAAACAAAATAGTATTTACTGTTAGCATAGACGCCAATAGCTCAAGCTGTATGGGCAAAATAGCCTCACATGAAGTGTATGTTGCCCAAAGTGGTCAACCAGTACTGGAGCTTAGACTGACAGGCAAAGACTTTACCAAAGAAAAGGCCATTATTTCTATTGAAATTTACAAAAAGGATGTTTGGCGCTTAGCAGCTGTGGCTAGGGGCTTCTTTGGCGGACTAGGAGATTTATTGCGCCATTTCGGCGGCGAAGAACTTACGGAAAGCAACTCGGAGCCAGTTCAGTCGGCAGCAGCACCTCTCTCTCCTGAACCAGTCGTTGCTGAAATGCCTTCAGAAAAAGCGCCAGAATCGTCAGCCAAGTTTAAGGTCTCTTTAGAGAAAAAAATAGAAAAAGAAGCCCCCCAATTAGTTTCCTTAGCTAAAACATTTACAGTTTCACTAAAAAAGAACAAACTTGAAGATTGCCGCGCCAAAGTTGCCTTGGTATTAGATATGTCCGGCTCGATGTCATTTCGCTACCAAAGCGGTATGGTTCAAGAATTTGTCAATAGAGTTGTGCCTGTAGCTGTTCAGTTTGACGATGATGGTGAATTTGATTGCTGGTTCTTCGGTGACAGTTACAAGCGGGTGCCCTCTGTCAATTTGCGCAACTATAAAGACGCTGTTCCCGAGAATTGGTTCAATGTGATGAGAGGCTTGGGATTTGTAAATAATGAACCAGAAGTAATGTTAGATGTTTTGAGCACTTTCAAAGACTCTAAAGAGCCCGTTTACGTTATCTTCCTTAGCGATGGTGGCATAAGCCAGACTCAAGAAATCCAAAAAATTCTGATTGAATCGTCTAAATATCCTATTTTCTGGCAATTCGTAGGTATAGGCGGTAAGATGTACGGCATATTGGAGCAACTTGATACCATGTCAGGCAGATATGTCGATAATGCCAATTTCTTTGCTTTAGATGATTTGCATGATATTAGTGATGCAGAGTTATACGATCGTATGCTTAAAGAGTTTCCTCTTTGGCTTAAGGAAATAAAAAAGCTAGGCATGATTTAGTTAACAAGTAAAGCTGTTTAGTTATAAGTTTTTGTTCAGAAAGGAACTGATAATTTTATGGATATTAAACGCGGTTTTAGAGACAAGTTAGAAAAATACTTAAACTTGCAAGAGAGTTTTGAAGTAGAGATGAGCGTTCAAGGGAAAGCGGTCTACGATTATTGTTGCTTTGGTGTAGATTCTGAAGATAAGCTTTCCGACGATCGCTACATGATATTTTACAATCAACCTTTTTCTCCCAAAAGAGAGATAAGTTATAACCGAGTTAACAATTCTGCGATTTTTACTGTAAAGTTATTTGCTCTTCCCACGTCAATTGAGCGCATTGTCTTTACTGTTAGTATAGATGGCAGCGGAACGATGGGAAAAATCGATCATCACAAAGTTTGTCTCAAACAGAAAGGACAAGAAGTTCTTTCCTTACTTTTGCGCGGCCAAGATTTCAAATTAGAAAAAGCCATCATTTCTTTGGAAATTTATCGCAAAGGAGTTTGGCGCGTAGGTGTTATTGCTCAAGGCTTTAACGGCGGCTTAGGTGATTTATTGCGCAATTACGGTGGCGAAGAGCTGGTAGAAGCTACCGATACAGTCGTTCCTATTCCACAAATGAATAATTCTTGGGCAACTAATACAAATTTGAGCGCCAATTTGCCAACTTCTGCGCCAGCACGCCCTTCGGCAACTAGCACTCAGTCTGAAAATAGGCAGCCCTTCCAGCCTTTGCCTAAGCCGGAACCAGTAGCCAACTTAGAAAATGGTACTAATCTTCCCCACTCAGTAGCAGCTGCTAGAGCAGCTGGGCCTACCCCTTCTTGGTCAGTAGCCAGTCAAGCAGCTGCAACTACTCCATCTTCTACTTCAGCTTCTCCCGCGCAACCGACTCTAACTGCCCAAGTAGCAGATGCACGACCAGTAGCTATGGATCAAAGCTCAACAGTATCACCGGCAGTTACGCTTAAACCAGCCAATGAGGAAGCTCCCGCTACCCTGAGCACCTCCAAAGCCCTTAAGCCTGTAAGCTTGAAAAAAGGCCAGAAAGTTAGTTTGGAAAAAAATGGCGGCGGCCAATTGAAAAAAGCTATGATTGGCTTAGGTTGGGATGAAGCTGAAGAAGTAAAAAACTACTACGATAATTTTGACTGTGATGCTTCAGTTATAGCTTGCCAAGGCAGCCGTTTAGTACGCCATGAAGACTTAGTTTATTTCCAAAACTTGCATCATGATTCCGGTTGTATTGTCCACATGGGAGACAACTTAACTGGCGAAGGCGAAGGCGATTGCGAGCAAATTTACATAGATCTTGACAATTTGCCTAAAGTGTACGATCGTTTGATAGTAGTTGCTAATATTTATCAAGCTAAAAAGCGGCAGCAGCATTTTGGTATGATAAATAATTCCTATATCAGGATTTGCGACGCCGACTCCAATAAAGAACTATGCCGTTTTGAACTTTCCCATAAGTACGATGGCATGACGGCTATGTTATTTGGAGAATTGGTACGTAAAGAAAAAGGTTGGGAATTTAAAGCTCTGGGAGAAGGAACCCAGGATGGATCTATCAGAACTTTGGCTCGCAGATGCATGGAAAACATCTGGAAAAGCCCAGTTTGTCTGTAAAAATAGATTGGTATAGGTGAAAGGCATAGAAAAAAAGATGGCTCCTCAAAACGTTAAAGCAAATGAAGCTCAAAATATCAATTGCCAAGACAATATCAATATAGGCAATTCAAGTGCTTTAGAGGCCACAGCCAGCACAGCAGAAGCGTTTGTCTCAAGTCACGACAGCAATTTTGAGTGCCATTTTCCTGAACATACCCCAGGAGCCATCCGTTTAAATGCCATAAAAGCAGCCAAACAGTGGCCTGTAAAATTAAAACTGGTGCCAGATAAGGCTGAATTTTTCGATGAAGCTAAGTTGCTTTTAGCTGCCGACTGTGCATCTTGTACCTATGCCTCTTTTTATAAAGATTATATCCACGGACGCACTGTTTTAATAAGTTGTCCTAAGTTCGACAATCATCAGGAATGCTGTCAAAAGTTAAGCAATATTTTGCAAAACAACAACATCAGAAGCTTGATGGTTGTCCGCATGGATGCTCCTTGCTGCGCCCCCTTGGAGCAAATGGCTATAGAAGCCCTTAATAATAGCGGAAAGTTTATTCCTTGGCAAGTAGTTAAAATTTCTACCGATAGAGAAATTTCAGAGCAAAGGTAGCTTGGGGCAAAATGGGAAAGATATTACGCCGCAAAGATATACAAATTGACGAGGAGCCTGTTCGTCCTAAAAAGAGCAAGACAACTGATACTGCTCTAAAGCTTAGTTCTTGCGAAAAAAAGAACCGGGCCGAATTAGCCTTGAAGCGTAAGGAACAGATCTTACAAGCGGCTTTACGTGTTTTTGCCCGTTCCGGTTCCAAGCAAGCTACCAATCAAGCTATCGCCAAAGAGGCTGGATTTTCTTCGCCGGCTCTTATTTATCACTATTTTACAGATCGTCAAGATCTTTTGGTTCAAGTTGTCAGAAGGTTTCACCCTATCGTTCATTTCTTAGAAGAAGCTGAACGGCAAGATTTAGA
>DHKB01000018.1:0-606 GCA_002407045.1 Candidatus Bruticola papionis
AAGCCTGCCGTAGCCCCTAAAGCTGACGACAAAAAGCCTGCCGCCGCTGCCAAAGCTGACGACAAAAAGCCTGCCGCCGCTACCAAAGCTGACGACAAAAAAACTGCAGTTAAGAAAGCAGAAAATGTGCGTAAAGCTGAGACTAAGCCTGCGCCTCCTCAGCTCACAGCCAAAGATGATCCTGTAAAAGTAAAGGTTATCTTTAATCCGAAAGCTGAAGAACTTCGTATAGGCTTAATCTACAAGGGTAATTTAAAGAACGTAGTTAAACGCGCTAAAGGCGACAACTCGACTATGAGTATTGAGCTTTGCCCGGCTACTTTGCAAGGGCCTACCCAATCGGCCAAACTCGAGAGGGGCCAAGTAATCAGTTACCAAGCTAAGCAAGCGGCGGCCAACAAAGTCATTATCGAAGTAAAAGTGCAAAATCCGCCCTACTTTGTGCAAGATGTAGATGCACATGGCGGCGCCTTCTATGGCATTTCTTACAACTACGCTCAAGATTATAAGCCAACTGCTACTAAGCCTGCCGCCGCGCCTAAAGCTGACAACAAAAAGCCTGCCACCGCGCCTAAAGCTGACAACAAAAAGCCTGCCACCGCGCCT
>DHKB01000018.1:725-36757 GCA_002407045.1 Candidatus Bruticola papionis
CCTGCCACCGCGCCTAAAGCTGAAGCTAGTCAACCTGCCACTATACCAGCAGAAACTAGTGTAACCAAAGAAAGTGGCACAGTAGTAAAAGATCATTATGCTTACTTTCCCTTAAAAGAACGTAGCGCGGCGACCGTAGCTGCCAGTTTAATCAAGCTCTATCCCAACGTAGATTTCAAGGTTGACGAAATGCTGAATGTTATCTTCGTACAAGGTAGCGCCGAAGACGTAGCCAAGATTGGCAACGTACTCAAGGTTGTTTCCAACTTCGAAAAGTAAGCAAAAAGAAGGAGTCTTCGACATGTCCTCTCAGACGCTCCCCGATCTGAATAAATTAAAGGAAAGCTTAGCTCAAAAGCCTACCGATTTGGAATTGCTCAAAAAAATCGGCGTGCTTCTTTATGAAGATTCCCAGGAGAGCGAAGCGCTTACATACTGGGAGAGAGCTGCTCAAGTATCTCCCTTAGATGCTCAGGTGTTAAACTACTTAGGCGCTATATATTTAGATCTGGGTGACAATGAGAGGGCTTTGGAGCAATACCGTTTATTGGTTGAGCAAAATCACCAAGATTATTTGTCGTTAAATAATATGGGGTTGATTTACTCCAAATTGGGCGATTTTGCTCAAGCCCTAGATACTTGGCATAAAGCTATTGCCATTAAAGATGATTGTGGCGAAATTTACTACAATATGGGCATACTGTATGCCAATGTAGGCAAAATAGAGGAAGCCAAAACGGCCTATGAAAAAGCTATCGCCTTAGACGATAATAAATACGCCCATAATAATTTGGGACTTTTACTTATGCGTTCTGGCCAATTGAGCGAAGCGGAAAAAGAATTCCGAGCAGCTATAAAGTTGGATCAAAACGATATCCACTCTTTAAACAATTTGGCTTATCTTTGCGAACAAATAGGCAACAATGAAGAAGCCAAGCACTTTTTCCAAGCAGCCTTGAAAATAAAACCAAAGAACAGTTTTGCTCTCAATTCTCTGGGCAAAATATATAGTCAGGAAGGTCAACTCGAAAAGGCCGAAGATTGCTTCCATAAGGCTATACAAGCCAATCCGCAAGACGCCAAAAGTTACCATAATTTAGGTAGAACTTTGGCTCAATTGCGCCGCTGGGATGAAGCCATTAAGTTTTACAAACAAGCCTTAGATTTATCGCCCAACGATCCCTATATCCATGGCAATCTCGGCCGTGCTTTTATGGCTTTAAATGACTTCGAAAACGCTGAAAAAGAGTTACGCCAAGCTTATCTTTTAGACCGTCAAAATACTACCGCTCTAAATAATTTGGGGCTTTGCTTATTGCGCTGCGGCAACTTGTCTGAAGCCATTTCAGTTTTGCATTTAGTTTTAACTATTAAGCCTGATGATGAATTGGCTCACAACAATTTGGGCTTAGCCATGTCTAAGCAACATGACGATGCCGGAGCAGCTTTACATTACCAAGAATTGCTCAAACTTAATCCACATAATACGGCAGCTTGGCTCAATTTAGGACAGTGCTACGCCCATTTAGGACAGATAGACAAAGCTGTACAAGCTTATTGCCAAGCTGTTGAGTTAGATAGTAAAGACGCCGACGCTTACAACAACTTAGGCTTGGCCTATCTCAGCTTGGGAAAATTGGCAGAAGCTATCATGGCTTTAGACAAGGCTTTAGACATACGTCCAGATAGCAAATATGCCTACAATAATAAAGGTTTGGTTTATACGGCTTTAGAGCAATTTAATAATGCAGCAGCCGCTTTCCAAGCTTCGCTCAATTTAGATCCGCAAGACGAAGATACCCGCACCAACTTAGGCATAGTCTTAGCTAGACAAAACAAGTTTGCGGAAGCGGTATCAGCTTGGCAACAAGTTTTAGAAATAAATCCCCACAACCGAGAAGCCAAGATAAACTTAGGATTGGGCTATTTTGAAACGCAGAATTATCAAGAAGCAGCTAAAGCTTTCTTGGATCTAGTGGAAGATTCTTTAAATGCAGAGCAAGCGGTAATATATAGATATTTGCCTTTATGCCAAGCTCATTTGCAACAAAAAAACGACGTCTTAGCTTCTCTAGCTCAAGCCGAAAAGCTTAAAGACGCCGGTTTTATGAAGCCAGAAGACTGGCAAAAGCTTAAAACTAAAGTAGAATCTTTAATTGAAGTCAATTAGTCTAACGCCAGCATTAGCGTAAGGGAGGAATACGTTTTCTGCCTCTCTTACCCTGCCGCCCTTTAGGATGACGCATACTAAACTTAACATTTCTAGATGTAGGAAAAGGAGCTAATTTACCACCTAAATCTTCATGATTTTCGACTTCCTCTTCAGCTTGTTTGCTATTATCGGCAGGCAAGCTGTTTTCTTTTTCTGCAGTTTGGCTATCAACAATAGCTTCTTGAACAACAGGCTCAGTAGCAACCTCATTATAAGCAGCCACAGGATTTATATCATCAGCTGAAGTTAAGCTAGAAGAGCTAATATCTCCAAAATCTGGTTCAGGGTAAATTTCTTCATGTGCCTCTGCTTCTGAAGCTAAATTGACAGACTTATCAATATTGGTAATATTGGGATCATACACAATTTCCGCAGTCGTTCTTGGCGCCTCTTCGAAAACCTGATAAGTAGCTGTAGGAAAACTATCAAGCTGATGAACTTGCTCAGCTTCTGCCTCTGGTGCGCTATATTCTTCCACTTCAGCAACTTCAGTTGGAGCAACTTGCTCATTTTCCAAGCGCTCGTCTTGTAAATCGGCTACTTGGCCGCGCAATTCCCAAATAAGCTCCTGATCTTCACTATTTTTGTCTTCCAGCATCTTGCGTAAAGCTTCAAAATTAAGACTAATTTCTTCCCAGCGACCACGCCAGTAGGAAGCATCATCTTTAGCTGAATCTAGCTCTTCACGCAAATGCTTCAGTCTATCTTCCAAATCGGCACAACGAGCCTTCAATACTTCATTTTCAACTAATAATTCGTGATCTGTTGTCAATGAAGTATTGCTACTAACACTAGTAGCTGTCTGAGGCTCTGCCAATAGCTCAGAATGAGACGCAGTTATATCAACAGTAGGAAGTTCGCCCGTCGGCATAGCCGCTTTTATATTAGTCGAGCCTGTCTGAGCAACTTGAACGGCAGGCAGAGCCTCAGTGGAGCGTTTTTTGCGTTTTAGAGTCAGTTTGGGCAAATCGCTCTTAAAAAGCTCCCAATGTTTGCCACCAGCGTCAATACAAATAGCTCCTCGCAATTCACCACTTCTAATGCGCCGGTAAATAGTAGGAATAGATACGCCACTCAGTTCGGATGCCTCTTGCAAAGTAATTCTTTCAGCTCTGGCCATAAAGTGATCTTTTCCTCACTTCA
The DNA here is from genome assembly GCA_002407045.1 of Candidatus Bruticola papionis. GTDB lineage: Bacteria > Vulcanimicrobiota > Xenobia > Xenobiales > Xenobiaceae > Bruticola > Bruticola papionis. Next base: position 4,081 of record DHKB01000018.1, read on the forward strand.
TTAAAAAATGATCTCGTCACAATATTATTACAACTGAAAGCGGCCTCGGCCTGCCAATACAAGTTTTTTTTAGTTTTAGTTTTGAGTGAAAGCTAAAAACAAAAGTCGAAATACAAATTCACTAGAATGACACATCGCCAATAGTAACTGTAACTATTTTGCCTTCACTAGAACGGAGCAAAAGCTCACCGTGCTCGCCTAAGCCGACGGTTTTACCGACCTTTAGTCCTTGAGAAATAGGCACACCCAAAGCCTTGTCTCCAAAGTACACGCTTCCTGTTTCAAAGTCGGAATCTTTAGGAGCCAAACCTACTCTAACAGCCGTATCCAATCCTTTATGCAAGCAATGCTCATACCACTCCCCAGCTAAAGTAGTAAAACCGTCGGCAGCTAAACATTTTACTAAACTAAATAGCTCACAGCCTATATCTTCGCAAACTTCTTGGGCTGTCCAATTATCTTGGAATACTTCCGACCATACAGCTGCCGGGCGCGGCAAATTATGCAACGCACCTTCACTATCTTGCAAATTTACACCAATACCGGCAATAACTCCGAAATTTAAGCGGTTGTGCACCAATTCACAAAGAATGCCCGCCAATTTGCCTTGATCTTTAACAAGCACATCGTTGGGCCATTTTAAACCTACTTTGCCTAGCTCTTCTTCGCTTCGTCCCAAACTAATTAAACGCTTTTGAGCAGCTTTTACCATTGCTAAACCGACAATCAAAGGTAAAGACGAAGCCCACTTGAGGCCTCCTCCTTCTTCATTGCTCAATTCAATCCAGTAGCTGGCCGCCAAACTCTCTCCAGAGCGACAATTCCAAGTGCGCTCACCACGGCCGCGTCCGTGAGTTTGCTCACGGGCCATAAGTACAAATTCATGTTCAAGCTTGGCCTTTTGAGCTCTCCTTTTCATTTCTGAATTGGTAGAATCTATACTGGGCAAAATTTCGATATTCACAACGCTACTCCTCAATCAAAAACTCTTATTGATATAATCTTTTGCGCAAGTCAAGAATCACCTATTGAGCAGGATTTATCCACTTTTGCCTAAAAAGCCGGAGAGGAATTTACCGAAAGGAAGTCGGGTGAGTTTGAGCTTCGCCCGATTTTGTGAGTTTATGATAGTTCAAGGTCTAATCATAACAGTTATCGGTATGCTCGTGGTATTCTTATTCTTAATCCTTTTGGTTTGCATCACTGGATGGACCAGCGGATTGGTACGTAAGTATGCGCCAGAGCCTGCCGCTGCGCCTAAAAAGCCTGCCAAGCCTGTAGTTGCACCTCCTGCTGCCGCTAAAGCTACTGCGGTCGAAACGGTTTCCGACAACGATAAGATTGCCGCCGTTATCGCTATAGCTCAACGTGAGTTTGGCCTTCCCGTAAAATAGAGCAAAAAAAATTTAGCCCTTTTTTTTTAGCAACGCCCTCAAGGAGTAGATATGGGTAAAAAAGTTATCGATTTCATGTGTACCGCCTTCCGCGACGGTTTCCAGTCCTGTTACGGAGCTCGAGTCTTAAATAAAGACTTCTTGCCCGCCATGGAAGCTTGCAAAGACGCTGGCATCAAGTGGTTTGAGCACGGCGGCGGCGCTATTTTCCAGTCCAAAGTTTTCTATTGCAACGAAAATCCGTTCACTGCCATGGACGAAATCCGCACCTTGATGGGCCCGGATGTCAATTTGCAAACTTTGGCCCGCGGTGTCAACGTAGTAGGCCTCACCAGCCAGTGCAGCGACTTTATTAAATTGCACGCCCAGCTGTTCAAAAAACACGGCGTAACTACTATCCGTAACTTTGACGCTTTAAACGACGTAGAAAACTTAATCTACAGCGGTCGTTGCATTGTCGAGGCCGGTTTAAAACACCAAGTCACTATTACTATGATGGGTTTACCTCCGGGGCTTACCGGTGCTCACACCCCCGATTTTTATGAAGGCATTCTGCGCAAAATTTTAGCTGCCGGAATTACCTTTGACAGCATTTGCTTTAAAGACGCCAGCGGAACTACTCCTCCCCGCGTTGTGCATGAAACCATCAAGAGAGCTCGTGCTATCTTAGGTTCCGATGCTTATATCGACTTCCACTCCCATTGCACCGCCGACGGTTGTATTACCGGTTATATGGCCGCTATCGAAGCTGGCGCTAACGCTATCGACTTGTCTATCCAGCCTATGTCCGGTGGTACCTCTCAGCCCGACATTTTAACTATGTGGCACAATTTCCGTGGCACCGAATATGCTCTCGACGTTGATATCGACAAAGTACGTGAAGCCGAGCGCATTAGCCAAGAGTGCATGAGCAAATACTTGCTTCCTCCCGAAAGCCAAGCTGTCTTGCCTATCATTCCTTGGAGCCCCGTACCTGGTGGTGCCTTAACTGCCAATACTCAGATGATGCGCGACAATAATGAGCTCCATCTCTTCCCCAAATTGGTCGAAGCTATGAGCGAATGCGTCCGCAGAGGTGGTTTCGGAACTTCCGTAACTCCCGTTTCTCAGTTCTACATTCAGCAAGCTTACAGCAACGTCAAGAACGGCCCTTGGAAGAAGATCACCGACGGTTACGGCCGCATGGTACTTGGCTACTTTGGCAAGACCCCCAACGCTCCCGATCCGGAATTGCAAAAATTGGCTTCCGAGCAGCTCGGCTTGCCCATTAACACTCGTCCCGTATTGGAAATCAACGACGCCGACGAAAGCAAGAAAGTCTCCACCATTAAGAAGAAGTTGGTTGATAACAACTTACCTCTTACTGAAGAGAATCTCTTCATTGTTTCTGCTTGCGCTGAAAAAGGCATCTTCTTCCTTAAAGGTAAAGGCCACGTCAACGTGCGCTATAAAGAAGAAGAGAAGAAAGCCGCTCCTGCCGCCGCTCCCGCTGTGGCTTTGGCTAAAGTGCCCGAGCACCTTAAGATCAACTTACAAGGCAGCGCTTACGACGTTACCGTACAAAATGGCCGCGTCTTAGTAAATGGCAAAGATTATGGTTACACCGTCCAAGAAGCCGGTGCTACCGCCCCTGCCGCTGCTCCTGCTGCAGCTCCCGCAGCCGCTCCTGCTCCTGCAGCCGCTCCTGCCGCCGCCCCTGCCGCTTCCGGCTCTGCCAAAGCAATTACCTCTCCTTTGCCCGGCACCGTAATTCGTATTGTAGCCGGCCCTGGCACTCAAGTTAAAAAAGACGAAACCGTGCTGATCATTGAAGCCATGAAGATGGAAATGGAAATTAAGTCCGACTATGCCGGTACTATAAAATCCATTGAAGTAGAGCCCGGCGATCTCATTAGTGCAGATTCTATCGTAGCCTATGTCGAGTGAGGTAAAGATGCATTCAAAAAGTAATTCCCACGCCAACAAATTGGCTTATATGGGTAAGCTTTTGCAAATTTTGTTAGCAGTTACCCTACTGCTGACTTTGCATTCTCCCGTATATGCTCAGAGCTCCGCTCCCCAGACGGCTCAGCCCAATAATGCCGCGCCTACCGAGACTGAAAGTGTCGACGTTTCTGTCTATCCTCAAGACGGTTCTCAGCCTGTTTCTCCTGAAGAGACTGTTCAAGTTGAAGAAGATGTCCAGAGCTCCGTTCCTGCTCAGACAACAACAGAAAGCGCTCACCATGACGAAGTGGCCGCTCCTGCTCAAACTGAGGCTACCCAAGAAGATAGCGCTGCTTCTAAACCGGAAGCTGTTGCTACTCCTAGCGACGCTAAAGTGCAAGAGCCAGCTCCGGCTGTTCAGCCTGAAGTAGAAGCTACAGTTATTGAAGTAGAAGAAGACGCTCCCGCTGCTGCGGCCGACGCTGAAGCTACCGAAGTAAAATCGGCTTCTGAAAGTGCTAAAATTATTTGGGAATCGACTGGTCTTTCCGCTTTTGCCACAGCTGAAGGCTTTAAGATGCTCATTATGATTTGCGTTAGCTTGTTGCTTATCTACTTAGCTATCGTCAAAGAATTTGAGCCTTTGTTGCTTCTGCCTATCGGTATGGGCGGCTTGCTTTCCAATATTCCCAATGCTGGTATCGCCGAACCCGGCGGTTTCTTGCATGTAATTTACACTGCTGGTATCGAAACTGGTCTCTTCCCTCTGCTCATCTTCATGGGCGTAGGTGCTATGACCGACTTTGGCCCTCTAATTGCCAACCCGCGCATGGCCCTTTTAGGTGGTGCTGCTCAATTTGGTATCTTCTTCGCTCTGATTGGCGCCTTGGTACTTTCCCAATTTGTACCTTTCATTCATTTCGATCTTAAAGATGCCGCTTCTATTGGTATTATTGGAGGAGCCGACGGCCCTACAGCTATCTTCCTTACTAGTAGGCTATCACCTGATTTACTCGGTTCCATCGCTGTAGCAGCTTACTCCTACATGGCTTTGGTGCCCATTATTCAGCCTCCTATTATGAAGGCTCTTACTACCGAGTCTGAGCGCAATATCGTTATGCGTCAATTGCGCCCCGTTTCCAAAGCAGAAAAGATCGTCTTCCCCTTAGTAGTGCTTTTACTCTGCGCTCTCTTGTTGCCTTCGGCCGCTCCTCTTATGGGCGCTCTGATGTTTGGTAACTTGGCTCGTGAATGTGGCGTTGTCAACAGATTATCTGACACTATGCAAAACGCTCTTTGCAACATCGTTACCATTATGTTAGGTACTGCTGTAGGTTCTAAATTAGCCGCTGATAAGTTCCTTACTCCCGAAACTTTGGGCATCTTGCTTTTGGGTCTTATCGCTTTCTGCGTAGGTACCGCTTCTGGCGTACTTTTAGGTAAGCTGATGAACAAATGCAGCAAAGATCCTATCAACCCCTTAATCGGTGCTGCTGGTGTTTCCGCTGTACCTATGGCTGCTCGTGTAGTTAATAAAGTCGGTTTGGAAACCAATCCCCGCAACTTCTTGCTCATGCACGCTATGGGCCCCAACGTCTCCGGCGTTATCGGCTCTGCTGTGGCTGCAGGTGTGTTGCTGGCCCTTTTGGGCGGTAAATTCTAACTTGTCGTTCAAGCTCTCAAAGCGAGTTGTCAAATTGAGAGCTTGAACTTGATAAGCTCGGCTTGTGCCAACAAAAAAAATTCCCGTCTCGTTAAAACGAGGCGGGAATTTTTTTGACCTTATAGTTAATAACTAAATTAGAGGCTCGTAACTAAACTCTGGATGGTCTACTGCGCCTTCACGCCTTCTATAGGCGGTATTGCGTCCTTTGCCTACTTTTTCCAAGAAACCAGATTCGCCACTAAGTTTTCCTAATACGGATTCGATAGTAGGTACGCTAATTTCATAACACAAATCGTGGATAGCACTCTTGGTAAGCAAGACTTCATCGTTATAGAAAAGAGCCTTAATGCATTTGGCTTTGCGATCGCGCCCACCTAAAGGAAGCAAGCGATAGAAGAAGTAACGGAAAGCCAAAGAGAGATGTTTCAAACAATACTCAGTAAAAGGCACATAGTCGTTGTTGCCAACATGCCAACCGCTAATACTTTCGCGGAAAGCAGAGTTGAAATAATCGTTGCCGCCCAAACGCTCGGAAACCAAATCGTAACTTATATAACGATAAACTGGATAGCCGCTTTTAGCTAAAAGAAGCATAAGCAACAATTGTGCCACTAATAAGTTGCCAAAAGAGCTATTAAAAGGACTTACACACAAGAAGTCTACAATAAAGCGCGGGATCAGCACCAAAGGATCGTAGTATTCAGAGACTTCCAAGAAGCTCTTACAAGTATCAGACAAAGCTAATCTGACATCACGAGCCGAAATAGCTTGCATGATGATCGTGCCGCCTTTGAACTCGTTGCCATTTATAGCAAAGAGAGGGAAACCACTGCTCTGAACTTGCAAATAACGAGCTCCATTATCGTGCTCCATAGAAGAGCCGTAAGCGAAACTTTGCTCGCGATAAGCAGGCCAAATCTCTCCATTATCACTCTGACGCGGATTGATTGAGCGATATAAGTCGACTATAGAGTCGACTGACAGTTCAAATTTTTCAGCTTCGCGCAAGCGCAAAAACGCTTTAGCGTATAATCTAATCTGAAGTTTTCTCTCTTCTTCAGGAGTAAGCTCAACGTCTTTGGGAACTGGATTGTATTTCTCCGCAAAATCAGGAGAATTTAACTCTTCCTCGAGCTCTTGCCTTTCGGAATCATTTAACTCTTCTACGCCTAAAGCACGCTGGCAAAAGAATTCCACATTCTTAATAATGGTGCTGACAGGCAAGTCGGCAAGAACTGCAGGAGCAATGTCCGCCACAACGTCTTGCTTTCCCTTAGATTCATGGACGTCATTAACAAGACGGAAAAGGTTCGTAGAAATGTTGCAGACCTCTTTACCCAAAGGTCTGGAATAACTGAAAGAACGCATTGCTAGCCTCTGTCTCCTACTCTAAAAGGCTCTATAGCTTTTCTCTGCTGCTGAGATGTCTTTCATAGGCAGCTTTCGCGTTATTATATCACATTTAATAAATAATTTTTACTTTTTAGGCCTAATTTAGGCATTTATTTTTATATTAGCAATACAACTTAGTTAGAAGACAAAAAAAGCGCAGAGCTTTTACCGCCCTGCGCTCTAGATGAAACTATTTTACTATGCAGAAATAGTTTTTTTAATAAATGTCATATGCAAGTTTATGCAAACTAATACCTATCTCTACGCGTCAAATCGAGAGCAGCTCTGAGGTCATTTTCAGAAATGCCTTCAGGGTTCATTTGCACTTGATCGGTAACTTCGCCTAACCCTACAGCTTGCAACTCAGCGGCACTTACTCCTCCACTTTTTGCTCTGGTTCCATCATAGTTGAAAAGACGATCATCTAAAATACCAGCACCTGCATCATAAGAGTGGGACATTTCGTGGAACATGCCAACTACCGGCGGACGTTCACCCCAATCTTCACCAGTTATTCTAACTCGGGAGCGGTTATAGCCCACTGTAGAATCAGAGCCTCTGTTGGCGCTGCCATCATCTTTCAAAACAGCAGTATTGCCATTGTAGTAACAAATATTGCCTGCGTCAGTGCTTTTAATCGTTACTTTACGACCATTGTCACTTAAACCATCATACATGGCCTGGCCAGGCTTTATAGAAGCCAAAGTGTCTAAATCTGATTGCACTCTAGCAGTAAAACCTTCGTCACCTTCAATTTTAATCTTGCGAGGTATTTTAGCTGACTCTAAATTTTCAATTTTGCTATCTTCGTTAGCATTGACGGTGTCTTTTTTATCAGCGGTTACTTTGTTGACGCCTACTCCAGCATTGATAGTATCTTCTCCAGCTCCTCCGGCCATAACATCATCGCCAGTACCACCATTTACTTTATCATTACCTACGCCACCAAATAATTTATCATTACCAGCGCCACCGTTTATAGTGTCGTTGCCTCGTCCGCCGTCGATATAGTCGTCGCCAGCACCGCCATTTATTTTGTCGTCACCATCTAAACCGTAAATAACATCGTTACCAGCGCCACCATTAATGGTATCTTGACCAAAACCGCCCTCTAAATAGTCGTCGCCATTGCCACCATTGATAATATTGCCTCTGACAGCATGCTCTTGCTCATCGTTGCCAGTAACTTTGTCCCAGAGACGCTGGAAGACGTTGCGTTTATCTTCCCTTACAGATTCGCCTTCTTTATAATCAAGCTGATTGGCGACAACTAAATCGTCACCATCTTTAGTGCTGATATTGTTGGCGCCATAATTGTCATAAACAGTATCGTGACCTTGGCTAGTTACAATAGTATCGTCACCCTTACCACCGACAATATTTAAAGCCATTCTGATATCGTCATCGGCGAAAATATTATCGTTGCCTGCTCCGCCATCAATAATTAAACGGTAAGCTTCTGAAGAGGTAAATTCTTGCTCTTGACCATCAACATTAACTACTAAACCACCGCCAGTGCGCCTGGAAATATGGATTTGGTTATCGGCGCTAGAAGCTTTCAAAACAGTATAATCACTTAAATCTACTTCGCTGCGGTCTTCACTACCAGCCAAGGCATAGGCCATTTCTTGGACGTCGGAACCTTCTTTATAAGCAGAAGCGTCAGTTACAGTAAAAGGCTTTTGCGAGCTTTTAAAACTAGCATTATTGACCAAAGTAGCTTCGGAGGAAAGCTTTACATCCTCTTTACTACCCTCTTCGGCTTTAGCACTGGGAAGAGCATGTTTTCTTAAAGCAGCAAAAGTGAGAGAAGCTTTGCTCTTTACAGAGTCGGTATTTTGCTGCTGCGTAGAAGCAGAAGCTTTATAAGCACTTCTATTTACCGAATTTATACTCATTATATTTTTTACCTCGCTATAAAATTGCCAAAGCCGACCTAATATCCCTAAGTATCGTCCAAGCTTCTGCACAAATACTTCTTTATTTTCACGACTTTACAGCTTTTTGGCAAGTTTCTAAAGCCACTGTTAATAAAAAAATTACAAAAAAAACGGCTCGCTTCTTAAGAAACGAACCGCTGCAACTTAGAGGCTATAAAAACTAGTATTTATCTCTTCGTTCTAAGTTGAGAGCTTTGCGCAAAGCATTTTCAGAAATGCCCTCGGGATTCATTTGCACGTCATCGCTAACATCACCTAAACCCACGGCTTGAAGCTCAGCAGCTTTGACGCCACCATTATCAGCATTTTCAGCTTGAGTACCATCATAATTGAAGTAGCGGCCGTCTAATATACCAGCGCCAGCATCATAAGAGTGAGACATCTCATGATACATACCTACAATAGGCGGACGTTTGCCCCAACCATCACCATTAATTAAAGTGCGAGTGCGATTGTAAGCCACAGTAGAATCGGAACCATAGCTGGCACTGCCATCTTCTTTTAAAGTGGCTCCCTCTTGATAGTAAGAGCAATAGTTACCAGCGTCAGTATCGACAATATTTACACTTTTGCCATTGGCCTCTAAAGCATTAAGCATAGTTTGGCCAGTAGATAAAGCAGCCAAAGAAGCTAAGTCGGATTGCACTTTCTCAGTAAAGCCCATATTACCGTTGTTACCCGTTACTGGAGCAGAGGTGCTACCGTGAATAGCATTAACGGTAATATTTTCAGGTATATCAATAGATTCTACGTAAGAAGTTTGGCTATTTTCGCCTGTTCTTACTTTGTCGGCGGAATCGGCAGTAATTTTGTTCTTGCCTTCACCAACTTTGATAGAATCGCTGCCGCGGCCGCCAACCATAACATTGTCACCGCTGCCAGCTTTAATTACATCATCGCCATTGCCACCAAAAGCGATATTGTTGCCGGAACCGACATTGATATCGTCGTTGCCTTTGCCGCCGTCGACGTAGTCATCGCCACCTTCAGCTCTGATAATATCATCGCCATTTAAGCCATAGATAACATTATCGCCACTGCCACCTCGGATATAATCATTGCCGAGTCCACCTTCGATATAGTCATCACTGTCACCACCATCAATGATATTACCATCGACAGTTTGCTCTTCATAACTTGATTTACCGGTAATTTTATCAAACAACTTGCGGAAGAAGCCCCTATTGTCGACCGTAGTTTGACTATGCTCGCCAGGGATATAGTCAAGCTGGTTAGCAATAATAGTATCGCTTCCATCTTTGGTGCTGATATTGTTGGCTCCATAGTTGTCATATACGGTATCGTTGCCTTTAGCCGTGGTAATAGTATCGTTACCTAAACCACCAACGATTTGCAAGTCGGCCTCAACATCTTTGTCAGCAATGATTTTGTCGTTGCCATCACTACCATCAATAATTAAATTGCGAGCTTCTTCGGCACTAAACTCCTTCTCTTTGCCATCGACATTGACAATAATGCCGCCATCTTCGCCTTTAGAAATGTGAATTTCATTATTGGCGTCAGAAGCTTTGAGGACACTAATTTCGCTTAAATCGGCCTCGGCACGGTCGCGAGATTCAACCATTTTGTAAGCCAGCTCTTTGACATCGGAACCGTCTTCGTAAGAAGAAGCGTCGGTCATAGTGAAAGGAGCTTGGCTCTCTTGGTCTGACTCGTCGACAATAGTAGTCTGTTCAGAAACAGAAACTGAACCGCCCTCTTCGCTATCTTGAGCGGCCATATCCTCTTCAAGCTCGGCAACACGCTCTTTACTGAGAGCTTCAGATTTAAAACCAACGTTGACAGAGTTAGCCTGATGAGAAATTTTTACTTCATCTTGAGAAGTAGAAGTTTTTTCCGATTTGCTACTCTGGGATTGAGAGGAAATATTTTGCCGCTGTTTGATAGATTGGACCTGTTGCTCTCTAATACGCTCGGTATTTTTACGAGAATTGCTGCTTACTGAACTGACACTCATGCTTCAAACTCTTTCTATCTAGCTTTTTTAACCACTTAAGAATCGCTAAAGCGACTCTTAAGAGTATGGTCATATTTTAAAAGCTAAAAACAAAAACTTAAGAGAATACTCACGACAAAAAAGTATTTAAACTAGAGGTTATTAGGGAAAATTAGGAATAAATAAACGAACTTAAAGCTTGACTGTTAAAGATCCAGACTCACAATCGATAAAGACATCAAAATTGCGCTCCAGTAAATTACCTATTAACTCTCTGTTGGTGCGCTCGTCCCTATTTTTAGCTACAAAACTGCGTCCTATCTCTACAAAATATTTGCTTAATATTTCTTCGTCGCTCAAAGCTTTAAGTTCAGCATTTTCTGCAAAAACACCACCTTTAAGCTTGGCAAAAAGCTCGGAAGGGACTGAAAAGACCTCTTGATCGTGAGCGGCCATATATTCTTTATAGGCCGAAGCAGGCTCTCCAGGAATGCCCAATTGAGAAGCGGCACCCAACCAAATATTATTATCGACAATAACTTTTGCCTGCTCGTGAGTAGCTTTGTCTTCTATATTGAGAAGCAAAAACGTCACTTGGGTTGATGCTTGGCGATAACGACGTTGACGAGGATTTTTGGCCACAGTTTGCTTAACCTCCGAATTTTGCTTGTCGATTGTTACTGAAGAGGTAGCTGACTCTCCTGAAGCTGAAGCAGGGAAAACATTTTTTTCTTCAGTCTGAGCGGAAGAATGGGTATTGCAACCGCCCAAAAGTATTAAACCGAACATGAATCCGATACAAATTTTCTTCAAAACAGCCTCCCAACAGAAAATAGCTGAATGTAGAACTTCAGCAGCGCTGCAAGCGGCTATATTCGCTTTTCGCTAATAGATGTTCCGTATACTCCTAAAAAACGATAAAAAAATCCCCTTTAGCGAAATTTATCGAATAAATTTGCTTAAGGGGATTCACCTAAAAAGCTATAATCAATAGCCTAAAGGTTATTTAGGCATACTTCAAAACGATGCTTTCCAGCACATCCATTACGTCTTTGCACTTATCACTAACGCTTTCTAAGCTGGAATAAATTTCTTTCCACTTAATGAGCTCAATGGCGTCTTTCTCATTTTTGAACAAGTCGGCCACAGCACTCTGTTCGACGTTATCAGCCTCGTGCTCCAAATCTTTAATACGACGGCGCAAATCGCTGACGTCGGTTAAAGCAATGAAGCGCTCAACAGCTTCATACATAATATTAGTAGCTTCTTTAATAATTTCAGCCAAACGTAAAGCTGCAGTAGTAGGCTTTTCTATTTGATAAGTTACCATACAAACGGCAGAAGCCTGAATAAAGTCGAGAATGTCGTCTAAGTTGGCGCTTAAAGCGTGGATATCTTCACGGTCGATGGGGGTAACAAAACTTTTAGCAATATCTCTGGCGATTTCGTGCACTACGTGATCGCCCTGACGCTCCAACTCATTGAGAGCTTCCAAGTGAGCGCCCATGTTGTCGAAATCTTCCATCAAGTTGAGAAGCATGGCCCCAGCGTCTCTATCGAAGGAAGCCTGACGCTCAAACTGCTGGAAAAAGCTGTCTTCTTTGGGCAAAAAGTTGAATTTCACTATTTTTTCTCCTCTTGTGATTTGGGTCGTACTGTATCAGATCCGGCAAGCGATTCGTCTTTGTTAGAGGCGGTCGCTTCCGACTTACTTTCGGTCTTTTTGTCTTTTGCAGAAACTACCTTGGGTGCAGGCAAAAGGATTTCTACTCCTGCCTGATTGCGCAGATTCTCCAAAAACGCTTGTAACTTTTCGGTAGCCATTACCTCCATAACTCGCAAACGCAAGTGTTCATAATCGGTAGTGCGGCTCTTTATCCAAAATAGATACCAGCCGCCACTGTTGGAGGCCATGGGAGTGCTTAAAGTTCCCACTTTTTGGGCAAACAATTCTTTGACACTTAAAGGATCGAACGATTCTGTCAATTCTTGGCGAGTAACTCGACCTAAATTACCTCCAATATCTCTAGTCTGGAGGTCTAAAGAATGAACTAAAGCCATAGCCGAAAATACATCTTCACCTTTTATGCGGCTGGATAATTCTTCTGCTTCAGCTTCTGAGCCTAACAAGATACCCTTCAATTCCATTTCTTCAAAGGCAGAAGCATGTTCGGAAAAATACTGTTTGCGCTCCGACTCGGGAATATCGCGCAAAATAAGTTTGTACATAGGTACGGAGCGGCGCAAATTTTCTTTCAGTTTGGCAACATCAAGCTGGTTGGAGGCGACTAACTCTTGAGCATCAGGCCTTTTTTTATAGTCGGCAACCCAGTCTTGCAACTCAGCTTCGGAAACTGTGCACCCAGCCTTGGCTATGGCTTTATCTAGCAAGCGCTCGGTAATCATGTCTTGCAATGTATCGCGGCCAAAACGCTCACGCAACTCAGCATTTAACTGGCTCGAGCGAATAGTCTCTCCGGAAAACTTGGCCACTACCGGATCATTGGTCGGCTTGAAAAGGAAGAACGACTCAATTGCCACTACCGCCGATAGAGCGATTATTGTAAACGTCGAACGATCCATAGAACGGCCTTACGCTTCGCTTAAGCTGCGTTTCTTCCTTTTTTCTTTTATTCCGACCATAAAAAAAAGATCCGTCCAAAACTCTGCAGCTATAGCGTGCTTAAAACTTACAATTATCGACAATTTCAGCGATATTTCCAAATGCAAGCAATAGCTTGCAATCCATCTTTGAAGCCAATTTTTTTGCCAGAAGACTTGCAACGCGGCGCATAATCTATAGGGACTTCGACTATGTGGCACCCAGCTTTAGCTAATTTAGCCGTAATTTCCGGCTCGATGCCAAAACGCTCTTGTTCTAAAGTGAGAGATTGCAAAATATCGCGCCTGACAGCTTTAAAACATGTTTCCATATCGGTAAGTTGATAGCCAGTAAAGCAATTAGACAGCCAAGTTAAGAACCAATTGGCAAAAATGTTGCATACATATGCTCCCTTTATCCAGCGAGTTTTGGCAAAACGCGATCCATAACAAGCTTCTGCCTGCCCACGTAAAACAGGCTCTACAACTTGAGGATAAAAATCGGGCGAATATTCAAAATCGGCGTCTTGGATAATAATTACATCTCCGGAAGCTTCGGCTATACCGCGCCTAATAGCCGCTCCTTTACCGCGATTTTCTTGGCAATAAACTACCTTAGTAACCAGCGATTCTACCGCCTCACGCAAAATATGCACAGTTCCGTCGGTAGATCCGTCATCTATAACAATGATTTCTTTATTGGGAACTGGAGAAGCTAAAACAGACATTACCAAATCGAGAATGAGCTTCTCTTCGTTGTAGCAAGGAATAATCACACTTAAAAGGCGATCTTTCCAAAGCGCTTCCTCCATATTTTTCAGAGCTCCCACTTGATATGGAAAAAAATTTCCAAGCTAATTATTTACCTAATGCTTGTGCCAATTCGGCAAATTCTTGCAAATTGAGTTGTTGTTGACTGTCAGAACGAGCACACTTAGGATCGTTATGCACTTCAACCATTAAGCCGTCAGCTCCCGCCGCCTGGGCCGCTTTGGCTAAAGGAAGCAAGATGTCACGTCGACCAGCAGCATGAGAAATGTCTACAATAACGGGAAGATGAGTTTCCTTCTTCAACAAAGGAACAGCAGAAATATCCAAAGTGTTGCGCACCCAACGTTCGAAAGTGCGAATGCCGCGTTCGCACAAAATAATTTCAGAAGCCCCACTCTTCATTAAGTATTCAGCCGCTAAAAGAAATTCATCCAGAGTAGCCGCAAAATGGCGCTTCAAGATCAGCGGCTTACCCATAGCCCCTACTTCTTGCAAAAGCGGATAATTGTACATATTGCGAGCGCCTATTTGCACAATATCTACATAAGGATATATTTTATCAAGTAAACGCACATCGGTAATTTCGCTAGCTACAGCTAAACCGTGGCGCTGAGCCGCTTCATAAAGCATTTTTAAGCCAGGCAGCCCCAAACCCTGGAAACTGTAAGGCGAAGTACGCGGCTTAAAAGCACCACCGCGTATAATTTTTACTTTTGCTTCTTCAAGACAAGCGGCTATAGCTTCAACTTGTTCTTCATTTTCTACCGAGCAAGGCCCAGCGATAATATTGAAAGCGCCGCTGCCAAAAGTTGCGCCATTTACTTTTACTAAGGTGTTTTCAGCTTTATAACCGCGAGAGACTTTTAAGCTTTGGCGTTCCTGGCCACTCATAAGTTCTAAAGTGACTTGGAATATATGTTTAAAAAGCTCGCTAATGGCAGAATCGCTAAAAGGCCCGCCATTGTGTTTAACTAATTCTTCCAACATGGAAGACTCGCGCACAGGATCAAAACCGTTGATTCCAGCTTTGGCTTTTTCTTCAGTTAATTCTAAGGCTATGGCGGCTCTTTGGTTCAAAAGATCTAAAATCTTAAAATTTATCTTATCTATTTCGGCCCGCAAAGTGGTTACGCGATTATTTTTCACAGCTACTTTTATTCTCCTAATTTTTCTGGCCCTTCAGTTCCTTTATTAAACATTCGTTTCCCTGCCTGTCTTAGAAGAGCTAAATTTCTTATCTAAGACTAAACTTGCAGCTATGTAAATCAGCGCAAAAACAGCAAAGCAAACTACTCCCCATTGTCCAGGCAAAGAGAAATAAACGGTGGACAAACAATAAACATGCCAAAAGAAAGCCGCAAAAGAAAGTAAAATAAAAAAGCAAATAAAAAAGTAATTGTCGCGTTTAGCTTTTTCTACCTGGCTTTTTATTTTTTCCAATTCTTTTTCTAAAGCTTCTTTTTGGGAGGCAAAAGCTGCCTGGCTAGATGCCTCCCCTTCTCCACCGTGGCAAAACATAATATCAGCTCTAATTTTTTCGTATCTATAAGTATGAGAAGCAGAAAAAAGGGAGACAACACGCTTTGTTATTAAAACATAGATAAAATAAAGCAAAAATATTTCTATAACATAGTAGGGAACTAAGTGGACATTACTTTGAGAAATACAAAACTTGAGAATATCTGGACAAGCTAAGCCAAAAAGTACCACCCCCGTTAGGGCAGCTACAGCGTAAATAGATTTTTTGATATTCTCTCCAATACACCTAAGTGGCAATTCACTGAAAAAAGGCAGTAGCTCAGCTTTTTCCAGATAAGCTCCTCCAGGATGGGAGTAGGCAAACATTAAAAGTAATTCGGCAAAGAAAAGCGCTATAAGTAAGGCACAACCCCAGCCTAAAATTTGCGCAAACAGTACGGTAAGTAAGATTAAAGCACCAACTAAACCAATAACAACTAAGCTACCTACTACATACACCAAGTTGGCTATCAATTCGCGTTTTTTTTGAGCTTTAAAATCGTTTTTTCTTACTTCACTCAACTTTTTATCCCGCCTGGCCTAAATAGAAATTGAAAGTTACCCGCCAGTAGTATACATTATTGCACGGCCACTAAGAGCTATACAACAACTTAAGCTAATTAAGGGAGGCTGTTTCAACAGCGTCGCGATGGATTCTATACTGTCTCTTTTTCATCAAACTGTCATAAAAAATGCTAATAAACCAGCTGTTATATTAAATGAACAAGTGCTCACTTATGCACAATTGGAAAATATCAGCAACAGTTTGGCGGCCAATTTTATTCAACGCGGCTTAGCTTCCGGCCAAGTGGCAGCTATTATGCTGCGCCAATCAGTTTATCTTCCAGCACTTATTTTAGCTGTATTAAAGACTGGAGCCGCTTATTTGCCCTTAGACGCCGACTATCCATCCGATCGACTGAGTTTTATGCTGCACGACGCTCAAGCCGATTGCCTTATTGGAGAAAATGAGCTACTAAATGCAGCTCTAGATTATCAAGGGGAAAAATGGCCTTTACCAGAGTTGCTCAATCAATCGGCTCCCGCACAATTGCCAGAACACGAACCTAGTGGCGAAAGCTTAGCTGTAGTGCTATATACCTCTGGCTCGACCGGCCGTCCTAAAGGTATAAAAATTCCCCGCAGAGCCTTAAATCATTACGTTAATATTTACCAACAGCTTACCCAGCTCAATTCGCAAAGCCGCGCCTCTTCATATGCCAGCTTTAGTTTTGACGCCCACGTCTTAGAAATATATCCACCTTTATGTAGCGGCGCCACGCTCTATTTTATACCTCAAGAAATCCGCCTCAATTTCCCTAAATTGAGTCGTTTTATCGAAAGTAATCGAATTAGTCACGCTTTTATGACTACTCAAGCGGCTTTCCGTTTTGTCAATTGCTTTGATAGTAAATCTTTGCGTTTACTAATTACTGGAGGCGAAAAGCTGCCTTCTTTTACTCCTAATAAGCATTATCGCGTTCTTAACCTTTACGGCCCTACAGAAACGCTTTGCAGCGTCAGCGGCTTTTTCGTAGACAGATATTATGAAAATATTCCTATAGGCTATCCTCATCAAGGCAGCCGCTTTTATGTCTTTGACGAGCAGCAACGCCCATTGTCAAAGGGCCAATGGGGTGAACTCTACATTGCTTCACCTCAAATTATGCTTGGTTATATAGGACGCGACCGTGAAGAAAAACAAGCCTTATACCCTAACCCATTTTATGATCCACAACATGACGAGCCATATTACCGTTATTTATACCGCAGCGGCGACAAGGCTATGCAAACAAACGAAGGATACTATCTAATCGGCGGCCGTTTAGATAGACAAATAAAAGTGCGCGGTTTTAGAGTAGAACCAAGCGAAATAGAAGAATGTTTACGCCAATACCCAGGCGTAAACAGTGTAGCCGTAAAGGCTTGGCCTTCAGCTCAAGGATTGATTTTAACCGCTTATTTTACAGCTGAAGGCTCTATAGGCGAAGAAGAAATGCTGAAATTCTTTGCCAAACATAAACCGCGCTATATGACACCACGTCTTGTTCGCTTAGATAAAATGCCTTTAAATGTCAATAACAAAATTGATTATGCATCTTTGCCGCCATTATCAGTCGAGCCTGAAAAAAGCGAACAAGAGGCCTTAACTACGGCCGCTGAAGCTACATATAAAGCCATATCTAGCGAAGCATCTACTGCTGTCTTAAGCCAAGAAGGGAGCCGCTGCGGTAAAGCAGCCCCAACCCAAGCGCTGCTGAGGCGCATAATTAGCGCCATTATTAAGCAAGAGCACTTTTCCGAGCATGACAATTTGTGGAATTTGGGCCTAAATTCTTTGGGCTTAATAAGCTTACTAGCCGAAATATATCAACAAACAGGGCTTAGTTTAGAAGCGGCTGATCTTTATCGCTATAGAAGTTTGCATACTTTAGCTCAGCACCTAAATGAATTGCTCGGAAAAGAAGAGGGCAATAATGGCCTTAAAGCGGAAAAGCGCCGTTCTTATCCTTTAAGCGCCGTGCAGCGTGGCGTTTATCTGGACGCAGTTCGCTGGCCAACAAAATGTATTTACAACAATCCTATATTAATAAAATTTGCCAAAAGCAACACAGATTTGCAAAAATTGCGAACGGCCTTAGAACAAGTGGTCGCCGCCTACCCCAGCTTAAAAACATACTTAAGGGAAAGCTTTAACGACGAAGGTGAATTTGAAGCTCGCCTTTACATAGATGAGCCCGAACCTTTTAAAGTTGTAGTTAAAGAAATAGGCGAAGGCGAACCCCAAGCCGACCGAGATTATAAGATAAGACCTTTTATCTTTTTGCGAGAGAAAGAGACTTTTCGCTCGGAAGCTTATTTGAGCCGCTTTGCTTTATTGCATAATCAAAGTTACATTTATTTATTTGCAGATGTTCATCATCTTATAACCGACGGACAAAGCTTGACAACCTTGTTGCAAAGTTTATCTCAAGCTTATAGTGGTAACGAACTTCCTCAAGATAATTATCAAGCTTTTAATTACAACCTCAAAGAAGAAGCACATCGTCAAGAAAGGCAGCCTGAGCAAGAAGCAGCTCGAGAACATTTCCGCCAAGTACTGGGCTCGGAAACTCAAGATATGCTCTTGCCAGGAGCCAAGTCAGCTTTAGGCCAACGCTTGCAAGGGCGCTGTCTCAATTTGAGCACAGACAAAATCGATTCTGCGCATTTAATGAAGACATGTCAGAAATTGCATATCACACCAAACACCTTATTTTGTGCCGTTTTTGGCTTTGTATTAGCGTGCTTCAAAGGACAAGATCAAGCCTTTTTTAATTCTGTATGTAATGCGCGTCCACAAGCGAATCTCAGTTCGGCTCTAGGTATGTTTACTCGCACCTACCCTATAAAAGTCGATTTAAGTGCTGATTTATCTATAATTGATTTTGTACAGAAAATACAACAAGAAATTTCTGCCAATTTAGGCTTTTCCAGCTATTCTTATTCAGAATTATCAGCCGATTTCGATTTGAGAAATTTGCCCTCTTTAATTTATCAGGGAGACTTCTTGCAATCGTTTACTTTTAACGGACGCCAATTGGCTATACAACATTTAGAGCACGAAGAAAACGGCCTTTTAGCTCTAGAAATTTATGTAAACGCTAAGGAATTGCGCTTGCATTTTTCCTGGCAAGAGCCTTTATACAATCAAAATATTATTAAAAACTTGGCAGAAACATATTTAGCCACTTTGCTAAGCTTTTTAGAAGTTGATAAACTCAGCCAAGTAAAATTGCTTTCTTCTCAAGCGCAAAAGCAATGGCAAATTCTCAATAATACGGACGAGCCTTACAGCTATGTGCCTACTGTAAAGCGCTTTGAAGAAGCTGTCATTAAATACTCTAGCCAAACAGCCCTTATAAGTGCAAACTGCAGCTTAACCTACGCGGAATTAAATAAGCGAGCTAACGCTTTAGCCCATTTTATAAAAAGCAAAGCCAGCTCTTGGCGCAACGTACCCATAGCCATTATAACTGAGCGCTCCCCTTATGCTTATATTGCTCGCTTGGCCGTAATGAAAGTTGGCGCTGCTTTTATGCAACCGGATCCTAATTGGCCTGCCGCTAGGTTAGTTGCGGCTTTAAAAAGCAGCCAATCACCTTTAATTTTACTTGATGCCAACACTAGACAAATAGCGGAATTGCGCCAAGCTTTAGTAGCCAATGCTCTAGATGTTGTTATTGTCGATTTGCATAATTTTAACTGGAGCACCTACTCGCAAAGTAATTTAACTGAAGTTGAGCATCAAGCCGACGATTTAGCTTATATTATTTATACTTCAGGCTCTACAGGAACGCCCAAGGGAGTCATGATTGAAGAGCACAGCTTGTCCCATTTGGCTGCCCCTTTAAAAGGCAATGCTCAATATTGGGCTCTGGTTGAAGGCCATAAAGTGTGCTTAGCTTGGTGCTCTTTAACTTTCGACGTATCAATTTTGGAATTTATAGTTCCGCTTTGCTCTGGATTAAGCGTACTTTTAGCTTCAGAAGCTGAAATTCACGATCCCAATCTTTTGGGAGAAAGTATGCTTAGCCACCGAGTTGAAGTAATGGCTTGTGTTCCCTCTTATTTGCTCAATAGTTTAGAAGCCAAAAATTTATGTCAGGCTATAACTAAACTCAAAACGCTTATTTTGGGCGGCGAACATTTTTCGTCTCATCTATACGAACAACTTAAGCAAATAAATCCCCAGTTGCGGATCTTTAATTGTTACGGCCCTTCGGAAACTACTATAGCTTGCAGTGCCCATCTCATTACAAAAAAAGGCGATACTAGTTTAGGTCGGCCCATGGCTAATACAAAATGGGCTGTTCTTAATCGTTTTCAACAAATTTTGCCTACTGGAGCTATAGGCGAGCTAGCCATTATAGGTGAAGGCGTAGGTCGAGGTTATCTGGGCGATCCTAAGCAAACAGCCCAAGCCTTTATTAACTTAATGGGCCAGCGTGCTTACCGAAGTGGTGATTTAGTTTGGTGGGATGGCCAAGGACAAATGCAAATTTTGGGCCGTTTGGATAATCAAGTAAAACTCAACGGCAGGCGCCTCGAATTAGACGAAATAAAAAATGTGTTGCTCAATTATCAGGGAGTTAGCTCCACTGCTGTAATTGTCAAAGAGATAAATGGCCAAAAACAAATTTGTGCTTATTTTACAGCAATTGAATCGGTCGATACGGAGAAATTGAAAAATGCTTTGCGCAATCAATTGCCTTCCTATATGATTCCCGCCATTTTTATGAACTTGGATAAATTGCCTTTAAATGACAATGGGAAATTGGATATAAAATCTTTGCCCGAGCCTTCTTCTATCAACAAAAAAGAGTACGAAACTCCACGCAACCAAGTTGAACGCGATTTTTGTGATATTTTCCAAAATATTTTGCAATTAGCTAATCCTATAGGTAGAAACGATAGCTTTTTCGATCTGGGAGGTGCCTCTTTAAGAGTAACTAAAGTTGTATTAGCTGCAGAGCGTTACGGTTACAGCATTACCTACGGTGAAGTATTTAACTATCCCACTCCAGCCGCTTTGGCCGATTTGATACACAAAAAAAATAGCCGTCTTTTGCAAGTTGTGGTTACTCCTCAAGATCTAACCAACTACGACTATACAGCTATAAACAATTTATTAGCCAACAATACTTTACAAGGCTGGAATCCTCAGTTAAAGCAAGATCCTGGCGACATTATGCTTACTGGAGCCACAGGCTTTCTGGGCATTCATATTCTGCGTACTTTTTTGGAGAATTATTCTGGTCACTGTTGCTGTTTAATGCGTAAAGGAAAGCAAAAAAACTTAAAATCGCGCTTACAAGGCCTTTTAGTCTACTATTTCAGTTCAGATTTTGAAGAGTATTTTTTAAGCGGTCGGCTCACCCTTATTGAAGGTGATATTACCGACAAAGCAACTTTTGACCAGTTACAAGATCTATCGATAGATACTCTCTTTAATTGCTCGGCCAACGTGCGCCATTTTGAAGCAGACGATCTCTTGGATAAAGTAAATGTTGAAGGTACAGGTAACATTGCGGCTTATTGTTTAGCTAAAAATATAAAACTTGTCCATATTTCTACAGTTAGTGTAGCCGGTCTCTCCTTAGACGGAAAGCCCAATCCTTTTGAGCCTATGAATGAGCATATGTTCTATTTCGGTCAACAAATGGACAATAAATATATGCTCAGTAAATTTAGGGCTGAACGTCTAGTCTTTGAATATATGCTTCAAGGCTTAAAAGCTAAAATTATGCGCGTTGGCAATTTAATGGCTCGGAACCAAGATGGAGAGTTCCAAATAAATCTCAAAGCCAACAGCTTTGCCAATAAATTGCGAGCTTACCACACGATAGGTTCTATTAGCTATGAAGATTCGGGCATTAGCGTTGAGCTTTCTCCTATCGATTTTACCGCCGAAGCCATTTTATTGCTGGCTCAAACTCCAGATAGTTGCTGTCTGTTCCACCCCTTTAGCAATCGCGCCATATATATGTATGATCTCATAAAAGTAATGCGTCGCCAAGGCTTAATTGTAAATCAGTGCTTAGCTGAACAATTTGTCAAAGCTTTCCGAGAAGCTCTTCAAGATCAAGATAATTCTGAAAATTTTTCCAGCTTAATTGCTTATCGGAACCTAACTGAAGGACATACTCTAAGCGAGCTGAAAGCTGATAATGCTCACACTATGCAAGCTTTATATCGTTTTCAGTTTAATTGGCCTTTAGTCAGTGAAGCCTATTTAACCAAGTTTATTAACTCTCTGGAAAGTTTGGGCTTTTTCGATGATTTTATTTAGCTCTATACTTAGGGCGGCGCTACGTTGTATTATATAGAGGATATATTTTAAACTAGTAACTCGCCAAAAGTAGAAAGGTGGTATCTTTACCCTTATGAGCAGTTTTAAAAGTGGCAATCCAGCTCTGACGGATGCCAGGTTACAAGCTATTTACAATGAGCGCATTCCAGAACAAGCCCAAAGCTTAACTATAGAAGGCGTGATGAACAAAACTACTCTTCTGACCGCCATAACTTGCGCAACAGGTTTGCTTTCAGCTTTGGCTTTACACACCGGGCTCGTTTCTGTGGGCACTTTTCTGGCAGGAAGTTTGGCCATCTCTTTATTCACCTTCATTTTGGCCATAGTCATTTGTTTTAAGCCTGAATGGGCCCAATATTTATCTCAGGTATACGCTGCTTGCGAAGGCATTACTTTAGGCTTTATTACAGCCATTTTTGAAATCAAATTTCCCGGCATCGGTACTCAAGCTTTAATTTTGACCTTTGCCATCACTTTTGGTTGCCTGACTATTTATCGTGCCAATATTATTAAAGATGAATATATTAGCGGCAAAGTAGTGATGATAGGCTTATTGGCCCTAATTCTCAGCTATTTAGCAGGTTTTCTTATGGAGCTGGCAGGCCTCAATTACGGCGCAGTTTTAGATGGTAATCCGCTCTTCTCCATTATAATAAGCGTACTTATTATTGCCTTCTTCTCTTATGTGCTGCTTAATGACTTCAAAACTGTCCGCCAAGCAGCCAGGCAAAGTATGCCAAAATGTATGGAATGGTATTTTGCTTTCTCTATTTTGCTTACTTTAATCAATATTTATCTTGAAGTATTGCGCCTTTTGGCTAAATCTCGCAATAGATAAAATCACTACTGGATAATTTTTATCTAGCAAGATAATAAGTCCCGAGTTTGGCAAATCAAACTCGGGACTTATTATTTAGCAAAGGCCTAATATTTTATAGACGCTCCCTCTTATAGTCACTAATGCTTAAGCAATTTGACGGCCTGGGAAGCGTAAGCTGAATTTTTGTTTTGACTTACTTTTTGCAATAATCTCATACCGCGTTCTTTCTGTTTTGAATCATTTTGCTTAATAAGCAAACTACCCAAACGGTAAGCGGCATGGTCATTATAGCCGACAGCTAAAGAGCGTTCGTAACAAGCTACAGCCTGTCCACGATTGGCAGAAGTACCTTTACCATAAAGGTAACGATCACCTAAAGAGGCAAAACGCACAGCTCTGTCTTTAGAAGCATAATTTAAAGGATAAATAAAATTCAAAGGATCGGCCAAATACTTAAAAGCTTTTTCTTGATCAGGCTCTACAGACCAACGACCGGCAGCAACCTTGCCACTATTATAAATATCGCTCAATTCTAAGCAAGCCAGGCCATCCCCTAAATCGGCAGATTTTTGCAACAATTCCAAATAATGCTCGGCATTGATCTCATCGGCGGCCAAATGTTTAGGATCGGCTAAAATTAAATAATGAGCTTGCAAACGGTAAACGGGACGGTAATTTAAGCCTTTAAGCTTCTCCAGCAATTTACTCCAAAATTGTTGATCTACTTTTTGGGGATGGGCTTCGGCATAATTAGCTAAAGCAATAATCGATTGTAAATCACCTTTAGCGGCAATATACTTATAAACAACCGAAGCTTGCTCATAGTCGCCACGCTTTTCCAAAAGTTGAGCTAAAGCTACACGAGCAGGCAAATACTCTAAATCAATAGCTTCGGAAGCTAAATTGTAAGCTCTATAGCGATCGTTAACATCGTGGCTAACTTTATTATAACGAGCATATAAAGCTTCACAGAGGCTGAAATACTGAGCTGCGCCAACACTATGAACTACCGCTTCTAAATCTACTCCCTGCTCTAATTTGGCAATAATTTTATCAAGCTCTTGAGGACAAGTTTCTAAAGCCAATCGTAATTCGGGAGCAAAATAATTTTGCCCAGAATTAAGCCAAGTATATAAAGCCTTTTCACAATATTTTTTTCTCTGCTCAGTATTAGCGTAAGGAGAGCGCTCGGAAGTATGCAAACGAGCTAAACCACACCAACCCAAATAGGAGCCAGCTTCGGCAGCTTTAGTATAATAATTTTTAGCCATAGCGAAATTGGGTACCGTACCTATGCCATAGTCGTAGCACACACCTAAACCGTAAAGAGCATAACCGTCCTGGTGAGCAGCGCCTTTTTTATAAAGCTCAAAAGCTTTTTGGCCATCAAAAGCTACTCCCCAACCATGTAAATAAAGTTTAGCTAATTGAGCATAAGCAGGATAATAATTGTCAGCTATAGCCTTTTCCAAAAGTTTGGCTGCTTCTCTGTAGTTAGTCCGAACTTTATCACCATTTATGTAAGTAAGAGCTAAATTATAAATAGCTTCGGAATCGCCCTCACGAGCCATTTGAATAAGTTTGGTTTCGGCAGCTGTATCGGGAATTTGCGCTTGGGCGGAAGTGGAGCAGAAAGAAACCCAACCGCTCAAAGAAATACTTAAAACTAAAGCAGTAAAATAAGGGGAAAACTTTCTGTTCATAATCAACTCCTCCGTAAAAGCTTAGATTAAATGGCCTCCAAATTAGCTAGCAACTCTATTCTAAGTTGCCTTCGCAAAAAAATAACGGCCGAAAATTCAGCAGAACTCTCGACCGTCATTTTTACCAATTAAGCGTTAAAGCCTTTTTAACCTACTACAAAGTTCATGAGTTTATTAGGCACATAGATCACTTTGCGGATAGTTTTATCGGCAACACTGGAAGCCACTTTGGCACTAGCCTTAGCTCTTTCTTCCAATTGCTCTTTGGATAAATCTTTAGGAACGCGAATCATGTCGCGCATTTTACCATTAACTTGAATTACTAAGTTAAAATCGTTTTCTACTAAATGCTCTTCGTTATGCTCTGGCCAAGCGGGACGGCTCTCAAAAATGCCCTTTTCGTGACCTAAGAAAGCCCAAAGCTCTTCAGCAGCATGAGGAGCTACAGGAGACATCACAATAATGTATTGCTCTAAAGTTTCCTGAGCAATCGGCCCTTTCGCTCCGCGAGCGATAAGGAAGTTGCTCCACTCCATCAAAGCGGCCACTACAGTGTTGAGATGTAAGCGGGAAAGATCTTCATTGATCTTCTTAATGAAGCGGTGAGTGGTCTTCAAAATTTCCGGATCGGTCTCCTTACCAGGAGTGACTTGGCACTCAGTAATGAGAGTCCAGATACGACGGATCCAGCGATATACACCTTCAATGCCAGAATCGTTCCATTCGGCATCTAATTCAGGCGGCCCAATGAAGAGTAAGTAGGCGCGCAAAGCGTCAGTACCATACTTTTTAACCAAATCGTCGGGATTGACTACGTTGCCCTTAGATTTACTCATCTTCTCCAAGCGGCCAGAACTACCAACTTTAGTAATCATGCCTTGGTTGAACAAGCGAGTGAAGGGCTCTTTAAAACCAATTAAACCTAAATCATAGAAGATCTTGGTATAGAAGCGCGAGTAGAGCAAGTGCAAGACAGCGTGCTCAATGCCGCCGACGTAAAGATCGACAGGATTCCAGAAGTCAACATCTTCGCGACGCCAAGCAGCATCTTGACAATCGTAAGACGGGTAGCGCAAGAAGTACCAGGAAGAGCAAATCCACTGAGAGATAGTGTCAGTGTCGCGCTTAGCTGGGCCGCCGCACTTAGGACAAGTAGTATTAACAAATTCAGGCAAAGAAGCTAAAGGAGAAGCGCCGGTGCCTGAAGGCTGATACTTTTCTACGTGAGGCAACAAGACGGGCAGCTGATCTTCGGGAACAGGCACAATACCGCACTTATCGCAATAAACCATAGGAATGGGAGCGCCCCAGTAACGCTGTCTGGAAACTAACCAGTCGCGCAAACGATAATTTACTACAGCCTTGCCAATGCCAAGTTTTTCCAACTTTTCGACCACGGCTTTGCGACCAACATTGGACTCCATACCGGAGAACTCTTCGGAATTGATCATATAGCCCAATTCGCAATAAGGTTTTTCGTAGGGATCGGCGCCGAACTTAGCTTGCCAAGCGGCACTGACAGCAGCAGGATCGCTAAAATCGATACCATCAGCTTTTAAAGTTTCAGCTTGAGCAGCAGTCATAACTACTTGCTTAATGGGCAAATTGAAAGCTTTCGCAAAGTCCCAGTCGCGCTCGTCGTGAGCCGGAACAGCCATAATAGCGCCAGTGCCGTAGCCCATAAGTACATAGTCGGCAATCCAAATGGGGATTTTAGCACCATTGACAGGGTTGATAGCGTAAGCTCCGGTAAATTCACCAGTCTTTTCCTTTTGCTCTTGGCGCTCTACTTCGGTGCGAGAGCAAGTGCGAGTAATGTAAGCTTCGACCTTCTCGGCGCGATCGGGAGTAGTAATATGGCGCACTAATTCATGCTCGGGAGCCAATACCATATAAGAAACACCGTAAATAGTATCGGGGCGAGTAGTGAAAACGGTTAAGCTTTCATTTTCGTGACCATCGATAGCAAAACGAACTTCGGCACCTTCGCTGCGACCGATCCAGTCGATTTGCATTTTCTTAACTTTTTCCGGCCAATCGAGATCTTTAAGATCGTCAATTAAACGCTGAGCATATTTGCTAATGGCAAAGAACCACTGAGGCAAACCTTTTTTGGTAACTAAAGTGCCGCAGCGCTCGCAACGTCCTTCTTTTACTTCTTCATCGGCTAAACCAGTAGCGCAGGAAGGACACCAGTTAATGGGAGCTTCTTTTTTGTAGGCTAAACCAGCTTCGTAAGCCTTTAAGAAAGTCCACTGAGTCCATTTATAGTATTCAGGCAAAGAAGAGTTAACTTCACGATCCCAGTCATACATAGAGCCCATATCTTTGAGCTGGCGACGCATATTGCTGGTAGCGGCCTTAGTTTGAGCCACAGGGTGGATACCGCGTTTAATAGCGGCATTTTCGGCAGGTAATCCAAAAGCGTCCCATCCCATAGGATGAAGCACCTGGCGACCGTGCAAAGTCATATAACGGCTCATAACGTCGGAAAGTACATAACCGCGCCAGTGGCCTACGTGCAGTCCTTCACCAGAAGGATAAGGGAACATATCGAGGCAGTAATACTTGGGGCGGCTGTCACTCTTGACGGCGTGGTGCAACTTTTTGGCTTCCCAAATATCGCGCCATTTCTGTTCAAAACTAGCCGGATCGTATTGCATGAAAAATACTCCTTAAATTAAGAAAAAAGAATCTCAGGCTTAGCTGTCTTTAAAAATCGGCGAAGAGCTTTCGCGTCGGTGCCTTCTCCTCCTTTTTTGTCTAGTGGCCAAGCCTTGGTAAAAGCACTAATAAACCCAAACTATGGCACGCGGGCCTTGACCAATAGCCAAGCGCCCCAACTGCTTGCCAGTATTCATATCGATTACAGAAAGATCGTTGGTATTGAAGTTGGTGATATAACACATAGAGCCATCTGGCGCAAAGCATAAATCGCGCGGCCCTACTCCTACTGCTGTGCGGAAACGCAAGCTGGGACGATCTAAGGGAAAGATAGAAACATCATTAGAAATGGCATTTATTACAACTACTTGATCTTTAGAAGATACGCCCACAATACTAGCACCAGAACCTACAGGAACTTTGCTAAGAAGACGCAAATCGGTAGTTTTGTAAATTCCTACTTTGCTTTCAGAAGGCAAAGCTACAATTAAACGTCCGTTATCTTTAGAAAGAGCTAAACCACCAGCAGTGGGGCCGACACTCATTTGTTTAAAGATCGACCAATTAAAGAGATCGACTACGGTTAAAAGGCCAGTATTTTCGTGAGAGATAAACATTTTGGCGCCATTTTTAGAAATGCGCATTAAGCTGGGAGCCAGACCATTTAAGGGCAAGACGCGCACAACTTGGAAAGAAGGCACATGTAATTCAATTAGAGAGCAAGTGGAAGACTCTAACACATAGAGTCTGGCTCCATCGGTAGAAAAACAAACATCGACGGGCGTTTTCATTTTTTCGTCGGTATAATTGTTGCCAAAGCGCATATTGCCGCTTTCAATAACAGAAATGCATCCTGTTTTAGGTTGAGCTACAGCAATATAGCGATTATCTGGCGAAACGGACATGCGCTCGGGGTTAGTACCTACAGAAAATGTACCTTTGACACGCACGGTTCTGGCGTCTACCACGCTCATAGAGTCGCCTAAAAAACAGGAAATAAGTAAGCGCGGCGCGGTCAGGCCCTGAGCTTGAGAAGGCATAGGCGCTGTACAAAAAAAGGCCGCCACCATTAGGGGCAGCAAACATAAAAGCAACTTAAATCTATTCATAAATAAAATCCTTTTATGGGCTAAATTTTCGTATATATTCCAAGCTGAGCAAGCGGCCTTTTTAAGCAAAGGGAGGCCAGCTTAGCTTAGAGAAACCGGCTATATGTTTAAAAGATTGCTTTTTTGTACTTGTTCTCTAACTCTCCTTTTTAGTGGAGCCGGTTTTACCCAGCCGCAAGAAGCAGCGCCATCAGCCAATGCAGGCGTTTTTCGAGCTCAGGGCCATAAAATAGCCGCACCAGCAGCGCTTAAAGCTAAAAATGTAGCTAGTTCGAGTGCTGCCGCCGCGCAGCCAACTTTAGAAGCTCAGCCTTGGCAAGCGCTATATATTCCTTTGGATGATCGGCCTTGCAACTGGCTTTTTCCCGGCCAAATTGCCCGCATAGGCGGCGGCCACTTAATTGTGCCCGAAAGAGCTTGGCTAGGCAAAGCTTACACGCCTGGGCAACCGCAAAAACTAAAAGCTTGGCTGCGCGACCAGCCGCTATATTCCAACGCTATTATTTCAGCCGATATGTTGGCCTATGGTGGTTTAATTGCTTCACGTACCGCTAAAATAAGCACAACCGAAGCTTTGGAAAATTTACAAATTTTTCCGGAATTAGCTAAAAAAGGCCAGCATTTAGAAATATTAGCAATTGTGCCGCGCCTTTCGTTGCGCACTTCCGACGGCCAAGCACCCTACGAAACCAGTTTGCGCAATTGGGCAGCCCGAGGGGAAGCCAAGCCTCCAGCCAAAGTGCCAGAAAAGTATTTCCGTGAATATTTGCAAGTTAGAAAACGCAATTTGGAAGTTTTGCATAATTTATTGCGTTTTACGGCTCAAGGCACAATTGATCATTTGGTTATCGGCCAAGACGACGCCGCCTCCAAAGGTATTCATATTAGCGAGTTAGCTCAGCTTAAAGCTAAAATTAAAGAGCTTGATATTGAAGACAAAGTAGACATTATGTGCGGCGCCGACGAGTTGGCCTCCAATATGACCGCAGGCTGGTTGGCTAAAGAAGCTAACTACACTCCTCATATCGAGTTGGACTATTCGGATCCAGAATATAAAGATAAAGTGCCGCCTATGGAAGCTTTTACCTTAGCTCAGACAGCCAGCCTTCACTTAGATTTAAGCGGCGCTGCCGAAACTGAAGGCACAGGCACAGTTATCTTTGTGGAAACTCCCAGCGACAAACCTTTTGCCGCTCCCACCTTGGAAGGCGACGATCAAACTAAAACGCAAGCCGAAAATTTATTGAATCGTATTGACAATAAATTTGCCGATCAAAGAAAAAGGCCCTACGGTTTGGCAGACTTGCATTTAGTCAACCGTGCCGAGCCAATTTTTGCCCAAACCATTATCGATAATGTACCTATTTGGGAATTGGCTTGCTATTCGGCTTGGAATACGCCCTCAAACTCTTTGGGCACAGCTATAGCCCAAGCTTGCGCCGCTCAAATTGCTTTGGTTAAAGGCAAAAATTGGACAATATATCGTCGCTTAGAAAGTGAAAAAACCCAACAAGCTTTTACTGTCGCTCGTTTAATCGACGATTACGCTTATCAAGCTGTCATTAGACAAAATTTAAGCAAAGAATACAAAAATATCAACATTAAAGCCAATCCGCTGCTCAATCAAGCTGGCCCAGCTGGTTTAGCTGCTCGCAATGCCGCTATTCCTTGGGCCCAACAATTGTGGGACGAAAAACTTCTAGGCCAAAGTTATTATTCTCCCATTGTTGGTCAAAAAGTTGTCTTCCGCAGTATGTTTTTAGAAATAGTCTTGCCCTGGCCGCGCCTTTTTGAAATAGAAGAGCGCTTAAATATAACTTTAGCTACCGAAGACGTAGTCCATTAGGACACGTTTAGTCTAGCTTTTTAGCCTGCGCTTTATCAGAAGTATGATAAAGAGCAGGCTTTTTTTAGTCCATCTCCGTAGTATATTTTAATATATAGCGGCAGACAACAAATAGGCCGCGTTTTTGTATTCAAGGAGAGTTTTTTATGACCGTTTTGCTTTTAACAAGTGCAACTTTAGGTATGGTGAACCAAGTTGCTAACGAGACAACAGAAAAAGGTCTGGAATTTGGCAAAACTATGATGGCTAAATTTTTGCACAATTTGGAAAATAAAGCTAAAGATATAGATACTATTATTTGTTACACCGAAGGCGTATTTAATGCTGTGCGCGGCAGTGATGCAGCTTTGTCTCTTTCTTTTATGCAAGATTCAGGCGTAAAAATTCTGCTCTGCTCTACTTGTCTAGAACATTATCATTTAGAAACTGAACAAGTAGTAGGCACAGTTTCCGATATGGCTACTATTGCTACCACGCTTATCCAAGCTGACAAAGTAATTAAGCCTTAAATAGCCATTAGAACTGTATTATAGATCAAGATAAAAATAGCCAAGCTTTGAGATGTTATGTAGCAACTAAAGCTTGGCTATTTAGTTTACTTGGGCAAATAATACAAACGGCGCTCGCGAACTATGTTAGCTAATATCTTCAGATTTTGTACATCTTCAGGACAATCGCTATACAAGCCGCGCTTTTTTGCATGGTTGAGCATTTTACTTACTTTGGCCAGTTCTTGAGCACTAAGCTTAAATTTGGGCAAAAGCTCAGCAAAAGGCAAAGAATCGTAAAAATAGTCATAAAGGCTGTCTTTTTCTAAAACGCCTGCCCAAACGGCAGCCAGCAGTACTTGGTACTTGCGGAAGAAAGCGCGAGCCTCTTCTTCCAATTCCGGCTTTACTTTTTTGCCTATATATTTGTAGTCTCCGTAAAGCTCAAAATAGTATTGGCTCTTACCTACCGGTCTTTCTCTATCCCAAGAAACTTTGGCCCTGAAAGTGCGTCCTACACCACCTTTTATGGAAAAATCAAAGGAAAAGTTCAGCTTATCAGTTTCCACCAAACGGCCCAAGCCTTTGGGGCTCTCGTCGTACAAATCGTACAAATTGTTTTGACGGACAATATCTTCCAAAATTTTTAAGTCTTGCTCATCATCTGGCAAATCGCTATATCGGCCTTCTTGCTTGGCAAGGTTATACTCGGAAACAATAAAAGCAGTTTTTTCTCTGTAGATGGGAAAACCGAAACATGCAAAAAGTTCCTCTCCTCCATTTTCCTCAATTTCTATCATTTTGAGAAAAGAAAACTTCCCCCGAAGATATTCAAAGATGGTATCTGGCATTCCAATAGGTCCATCTCCCCACGTTGCAGCTAATAAAACTTTATATTTTTTGAGGAAATTGCGGACTTGTTCTTCTAACTCCGGGCTAACTTTGGTCCCCTCGTATTTATATTTACCATGCAAATCAAAAAGACCACAATCAATTTTATTCTCAAGATGTTCTGGGTATGACAATTCAGGATGTTTTTTCCATATTACAAGTACCCTAATATAAGGGAAATAGTACCTTACTGGAGAGTCTTTATAATTTTCCTCTGAGCATGTCCCTCGAGCTTTAGGATTATATATTGCTACTATAAGTATACAATCGATTGGTAGGCCAGTTTTTATTCTTTGACAATCAAAATCACACAAAGTAAAGTAGCAATCGTCGGGCCCAGAATAGTGTCTGTCATAGTATCTATTCTTTCTATCCTCAAATAGTTCATGCTTAACTATTTTAATATGCTTACGCCAAGTACGCTTAGATTTGCAAAAACCAACTATACGCATAAATTCTTACTCCAGATAAAAAATTCGCTTTAACAAAAAGGGCGCTGCTGCTTAACAGCAGCGCCACCTGGTTTAATTTAGTACCTGAAATGGAGACATTTTGAATTGAAACTTGTCAAGCTTATTCTTTAAATCATTATCTCTTCTCAAAGCTGACTCGAACAAAAGTAGATCCCTAAATTCTTCATCTTTCACATCCCGGAGAGCATCACTTCGCTTAAGCTCTTGAAACTTGCGGTAAAGCTCTTTTCTTTTGTCTAGGTTAACTTGAAGGCCGATAAACAAACCTTCGAAGGGAATCTTTCCGTAGAAATATGCGTTTGAGCACTCTGTATTTAGTAATTTTTCCCAAACTAACACGAAAATAACGGTATATCTTCGGACAAAATTTATAGCAGAGTCAAAAATTTTCCTTTTAGGGACATCTCGGCCATCTTTATATTTTTTATACAACCAGTCGTTATTATCAGGTTCAAAACGGCCGTCAAAATTTATATTCTTACATCTATTTCTGTCCCAAATAATTTTAACTCTCAATCCATGCTTGCAATTTTCTTTAGTTGAATAAAAGAAGGAGAAATCTAGTCCTTTTTTGCCAACTACATGGACTTTTTCGCCTAACGCACTAACTTCATGCAAAGCACATAAATTACCGATGCCATTATCTAGTTCATTATCTGAGCTGT
>DHKB01000057.1 GCA_002407045.1 Candidatus Bruticola papionis
GAGCAAATTGCTGAGCGTATCCGTATAGCCCGTGAATTCGGTGATATTTCCGAAAACGCCGAATACGAAAGTGCCAAAGCCGAGCAAGGTTTCGTCGAAGGTACCATCAGCGAACTCGAGCGTGTTTTACAAAACTATACCATTATCGGTGAAGATGCCGAAGGCAATGTCGGCGGCCAGCTCAAAGAAGTCAACCTCGGTGCGCTCGTTACTATTGTCAATACTGAGAAAGACGAAAATGGCAACGAAGAGCGTTACTCCTTAGAGATCGTCGGTACCCGCGAGACCAATCCTCAAAATGGTCGTATTTCTAATGATTGCCCTTTGGGCGCTGCCTTAATCGGTCACGGTCTGGGTGACATTGTCGACGTCAAAACTCCCAGCGGGATTATTTCCTGGAAGATTGAGAGCATTCAGCCTGCTGGCGTCAAGATCGCTTAATATTTTTCCAGACTTTTTTCCATCAAATCCGAAGGTTCCGCCTCAGACAGACCGCTAAGGTAAGGCGGGGCCTTTTTTGTGCAAGTAAAATATAGAAAGGTCAGCGATATGAGTCAAGAACAGAAAAAGGCTAAGCGCCAGGCTGCTCCCGAGCTCAGCTTGAGCGAGCAGCAAGCCATTCGCATTCAGCATTTGAGAACCCTAGAAGAGCAAGGTCTCAACCCTTACGGTAAAAAATTTAACCGCATCAATGCCGCTTTCGTTAAAGAGAAATATAAAGATTTGGCTCCTGAGGAAGAATCGGAAGAAGAAGTCAGCTTGGCCGGTCGTATCACCGCTTGGCGTGGCCACGGCAAAGCTTCCTTTATCGACTTAACTGATCTTTCCGACCGTATTCAGCTTTACTTCAAATATGATGTACTGGGTGAAGAGTCCTATAAACGCTTGAGTTTAGCCGATTTGGGCGACCTTATTACCGTAAAAGGCGTAGTCTTCCGCACCAGCCGTGGCGAGCTTTCTGTACGCGTAAAAGAATGGAGCATTGCTGCTAAATGCTTAATTCCTCCGCCAGAGAAGTTCCACGGTTTGACCGACGTTGAAGTTCGCTATAGACAGCGTTACGCCGACCTTATTGCTAATAAAGACGTGCGCGAAGTCTTTATTAAACGCAGTCATATTATTTCTGCCATCCGTCGCCACCTCGACAGTATGGGTTTCTTAGAAGTGGAAACTCCTTGTATGTCTTCCGTAGCTGGCGGCGCTGCTGCTCGTCCTTTCATCACTCACCACAATGCGCTCAACGTGGATATGTACTTGCGTATTGCCACTGAGCTTCACTTGAAGCGCTGCATTGTCGGCGGTTTGGAAAAAGTATATGAAATTGGTAGACTCTTCCGCAATGAAGGCATCGACACCAAACACAATCCCGAGTTTACTACTATTGAGCTTTATGAAGCTTGGAGCGATTGTGAAGGCATGATGAAGATTACCGAAGGTATTATCGACACTTGCTGTAACGAAGTTCTCCACACCCATAACGTCACTTTCATGGGTCACGAACTCGATTTGCGTCCTCCTTATCCTCGCCTTACTATGGATTCTTTATTCCAGAAATACGCGGGAATTTCTATTAAAGAACTCAGAGAGCCCGGACGCGCCAAAGAGAAAGCTTTAGAACTTGGTATCAACTTAGGCAACAAAGAGCACACTTTAGCTCAATTGTTTGACAAGATCTTTGAAGTCACTTGCGAAGAGCACCTCATTCAGCCTACCTTCGTTACCGAACAGCCTGTGGAGCTCTCTCCCTTAGCCAAGCGCAAAGATGACGATCCTACCTTGACCGACCGCTTCGAGCTTTATGTTTGCGGCAACGAGTTAGCCAACGCTTTCAGCGAAGTAAACGATCCTTTCGATCAGCGCAAGCGCTTTGAAGAGCAGCAAGCTCTTAAAGGTATCGACGAAGAAGCTCATCCTTTAGATGAAGACTTCCTTAACGCCCTCATGTACGGCATGCCTCCTACAGGTGGTTTAGGTATCGGTATCGACCGTTTGGTCATGCTCTTAACTGGCCAAAATTGCATCCGCGACGTCCTTCTCTTCCCCACTATGAAGCCTTTGGACAGCGATAAATAGCCAAAAATAAAATAGTTATTATAGGCTAAATACTTAAAAAGCTCTGTTGGACACAAACTAGGTGCGAGTGTTGGCAGAGCTTTTTTTATTGCCTATAGATAACAATTTATAGGAACCAGCTTCGCTGTGTGGTATTCCAGTCGGTAATTTTCTTTTTCTCCAGCTGGGAGTTACTTTTAGTTATGAAAAAAAGTCCATATATCATAATGCTATGGATATTATTTGGCTTAATAGCTATTTTCGAATTAGCTCCACTATTAGGGTTAGTCAATCAACCCTATTTTCATGAAAACTTATTTTACCAAGCTTTTAATACGTACCTCGTACCCACTTCTTGCTTAGGCGGAGTATTAGCTTACTTACTAATTTTACCTATAAAAAAGCGAGAGCTTATAAGCACAGCCATTTTGGGTATAGTATTTGAACTCGTTTTGAGGCATTATAGACCAGCGATAATTGCTTCATTAATAAATTACAAACCAGACATATCTATTTTTAACCAATTTTTATTTTTGGGCACTGGCTTACTCACCGCTTGCTTATTGGCCATTTTGTGGAGGACTTGGCAAGCTTATAAATTGGGCAACCGTGATGAGCTAAATAGCTGCTTGGAAGCTATGTTCCTCTCTATGGCCATGCCATGTTTACTATCTTTAAATGGATCCATATCAGGCCAGGCCGTCTATGATCCACATCTCTACGCCTTAGATTCACTTTGGGGCGTGCAAGTGAGCTTTATTGTCGCCAAATTTTTGCGCAACCACGTAATATATTCCAAATTCATGGAAATTATATATTACTATTTACCAATATGGATGATCGCATCGCAAATTATTGTTTATAGAGACAATCTCAAGTTAAAGCGAGATCATCTCCAATGCCTAATTCCGGCCTTACTATTTTTCCTTATAGCCATAGGAGGGAAGTTATGCTACCGCTTCCTTCCCGCAGTAGGAGTAGAGCTCTATTGTGGTCAGAATTTATTTCCCAACGGCCCTTGGCCTGCAGCCAATATGAATCCAGTACCGATAGATGCTCCTTACTATCTATATCGCAATTGTATGCCCAGTTTGCATTTATCTTGGATTTTGGCTGTTTATTATTCACTTTATAGAGCTAAGCCTATCTATAAAAATACAGCTTTAGTTTTGGTAGCCTTAACTGCTTTATCTACTTTCAGCGTCGGTTGCCACTACCTTATAGACTTAGTTATGGCTATACCTTTCACTATGGCTCTTCTGGCTATAGCCACACCAGACGCTAACAACAAAATACGCCTGATAGGAGCGATATTCGGTACAGTAACCGTCTTAGGCTGGTTATGTATTTTCAAATATTCTATTACTTCTGCCCTACAAAATCCGACTCTCACTTTAACGTTACTCATAGCTACCGACATAGTTGCTCTTTATTTAGCCCATCTTATCTGTAGCCAAACTAAAAAAACAGAGGAAGCACAGCTTCAGCAACCGCTTAACGTAGAGCCTGAAATTCAGCAAGAAGCGACTGCTCCCCCACAGAGCCAGACCTAATGATTAGTGCATATTAATACAACATCTTCCAATGCATAGGAAAAGACAGTGCCATATGGTATTGCCAAGTATTTTTTTATAGCGGAGACTTTGCTGTGAAAAAGAGCCCATATATCATTTTATTAGCTATACTCTTGCTAACTATTGGCTTTTATGAATTGAGGCCATTAGTTCAGCCTGGCTACCCTTATTTTCATACAACTCTGCCGCTAATGGCCAAATCCAATATATTATTTATGACAGCTTGTTTTGGTGGCGCTTGCGCTTACTTGTTTTTACTGCCTATAAAAAAAGTTGAACTTTTAGTGGTAGTCACCTTAGGGCTGATTATAGACGGTTTCTTGATCGTTTACCGACTTGCCCATGTTATGGAAAATCCTTTAGAAGAGCACCTATACGGTTTTTTAGATCTG
This sequence comes from Candidatus Bruticola papionis, assembly GCA_002407045.1. Lineage (GTDB taxonomy): Bacteria > Vulcanimicrobiota > Xenobia > Xenobiales > Xenobiaceae > Bruticola > Bruticola papionis. The sequence goes on from DHKB01000057.1 coordinate 4,019, forward strand.
GGCCCAGGTTTACTAATAGGAGCCATTTTAGCTATCATTTGGCGCCTTATCCAATATAGTAAAGGGAAACAAATCAATAAAGTCATTCGCTGCTTGGAAGTTTTGGGGTTAGCTTTGAGTATGCCAGTCTTCCTTTCCGTAGGCGCACTTAAATATGGTCCATATGTATATGATCCGCATCTTTATGCTTTAGATTCGCTTTGGGGTGTTCAAGTTAGCTTTATACTATCAAAATTTTTACGTGGCTGGCAGCCACTTAGCCTTTTCATGACAGCCATATATGTATATTTGTCCTTATTCATGATGCTAGCTCAAATTGAAGTATATAGAGAAAACGAAGAGTTAGGGATAAAGCACAGCACTCGTTTAATACCAGCTTTTTATTTTTTACTTATAGGAATACTGGGAACTTTTTGCTACGAGTTTTTGCCAGCTGTAGGTATAGACTTATATTGTGGCTGGAATTGTTTTCCTAATGGTCCCTGGCCAACAGCCAACTTAAATCCTGTGCCGATAGAAGCTCCTCTTCAGTTTGTACGCAATTGTATGCCAAGTTTACATTTATCTTGGATTCTGGCCATTTATTATTCACTTTACAGAGCTAAACCTATCTATAAAAATACAGCTTTAGTGTTAGTCATCCTAACTGCTCTATCTACTTTCAGCGTCGGTTGCCATTACCTTATAGACTTAATCATTGCCATACCTTTCACTATGGCTCTTCTGGCTATAGTTACACCGGACGCGAGCAACAGAATACGCCTGATAGGAGCGATCTTCGGTACAGTAACCGTCTTAAGTTGGTTATGTATTTTCAAATATTCTATTACTTCTGCCCTACAAAATCCGACTCTCACTTTAACATTACTCGTAGCTACCGACATAGTTGCTCTTTATTTAGCCCACCTTATCTGTAGCCGAACTAAAAAAACAGAGGAAACAAAGCTTCAGCAACTGCTTAACGTAGAGCCTGAAACTCAGCAAGAAGCGGCTACTCCCCTATAAAGCTAACTCTAATGATTAGTATATATTAATACAACATCTTCCAATACATAGAAAAAGGCAGTACCTTGTGGTATTGCGGCGAGTATTTTTTAGTGGAGACTTTGCCATGAAAAAGAGCCCATATATAGTCATGCTATTTATCCTCTTAGCTTTAGCATTCATTTATGAACTAAGGCCATTTTTTCAACCAGGATATCCCTATTTTCATACAACCCTTTTTAACAGCCTTTGCTATAACGTTATCTTTACAACAGCCTGTCTAGGTGGAGCTTGCGCTTATTGGTTTCTTTTACCTATACGCAGACAAGAGCTTTTTGTTGCCACTATTGTAGGCGTACTTCTAGACGCCTTTTTCATAAATTATAAGCTTACCAACGGCATGATCTTCAATCCGGTAGAAGATCATGTTTTTTGCATTGTTGATATCGGCCCAGGCTTGCTAATTGCGGCAGCGGCAGCTATTTTGTGGCGAACCTTCCAAGCTTATCGCAGTCAAGAATTTGAGCAAATGCAAAAAACTTTAGAAGTTTTTTCTTTAGCTGTGGCCATGCCCATAGTTTTATCTTTGGGCGTTCTTGAATTTGGCCCTTACGTATACGATCCCCATTGTTATGCTCTCGATTCTCTTTGGGGAGTACAAGTTAGTTTTATCATTACTAAGATAATTCGCGCTTCTTTGCCATTGTGCTTATTTATGAAATTGGCTTATTTCTATTTGTCTTTCTACATGATTGTTGCTCAAATTCTCATTTACAAAGACAATGAGCGCTTAGGCTTAAGTCACAGCCGCTGCCTTATGCCTGCCTTATTATTCATTTTTATCGGCTTATTTGGCACTTTTTTGTATAAATTTTTCCCTGTAGTGGGCGTAGAAGTTTACTGCGGCTTAAACTCTTTTCCCAACGGCCCTTGGCCTGCAGCCAATATGAACCCGGTACCGATAGAAGCACCATCTTTCTTGCCTCATAATGGCATGCCAAGTTTGCACATGGCTTGGATTCTAGCCGTATATTATTCCTTGTATAGATTTTATCAAAGCAAACCTTATTACAAATATACAACCTTAGTATTGATAATTTTGACTGCCCTTTCAGCTTTTAGTGAAGGCTGTCACTATTTGATAGATTTAATTATAGCTATACCGTTTACTTTAGCTATTTTGGCTTTTACTATGGTTGAAGCTCCACGCAAATGGCGCTTTATCTCGTTCTTCTTTGGCGCCATGGCTACTATGGGCTGGCTCTGCCTTTTTAAGTATTCAATTGCCCCAGCTTTGCATATACCAACTGCAACTTTGAGTCTATTGGTTCTAACCGATATACTCTCACTTTATTTAGCCAACACAATGTGCCAGCAAGCAAAACAATTTGTAGCAACGGATAGTTCAAATATATCACGAAGTGAAACAACGGTAGTGGAGTAGCTTAAATCTAATAGAGCATACCCTTTTCAAATATTCAAACTTGAAAGTATAAATTTACATATGAAAAGAAGCCCATATATACTCATATTAGTAGTCTTGCTGGCCATGTCTATTTTTTCGGAAGTGGCCCCCTTATTTAATTTAGGTTCAGAATATTTTCACATTAGCTTATTTTCCGAAGCCTTGCGCAGTATGATCTTCACCGCAACTTGCCTTGGTGGTGTATTTGCCTACCTTTTTCTTTTGCCTCTAGACAAAAAAGAACTGGTAGTAGCGACTTGCATTGGTATAACCGCTGAAATATTACTTTCTGCTTATCGCTCTCCTAGCGTTCCTAACTTTGATCGTTTTCTTCTAATTGGCCCTGGGCTATTAGTTGGCTGCTTGTTGGTCGTTTTGTGGAGAATTTGGCGCACTTATAAGCTTGATAACTCTAAAGAGCTAAAAGCTGAGCTGGAAGTTTTGAGTATTATGCTCTGTATGCCAATCTTCTTCAATTTGGGAGGAGTAATTAGACTCTACGATTACCATGTCTATGATCCACATTTTTACGCTCTCGATTCACTTTGGGGATGCCAAATAAGTTTTATCATAACCAAATACTTGCGCAGCAGCCTCTTCGGGCTCAGGCTTATGGACATTGTCTATTTCTATCTTCCTTTATGGATGGTTATAGCTCAAATAATTGTCTACAAGGATAATATTACCCATAATCGAGAGCATAATCGTTGTTTAGTTCCAGCCTATTTTTTTATTCTTATAGCCATAGGTGGCAGCTTATCTTACGCTTTTTTACCTGCTGTAGGCATACAATTATATTGTGGCACTAACTTATTTCCTAATGGCCCCTGGCCAGCAGCTAGCATGAACCCTCAGACTATAGAAGCGCCTTATTACTTATATCGCAATTGCATGCCCAGTTTGCACTTTGCTTGGATTTTAGCTGTGTACTACTCCCTGTATAGAGCAAAAACTATATATAAAAATATGGCTCTAGCTTTGGTATTTTTGACAGTAATGTCGGCTTTTAGCGTAGGATGTCACTATGTGATCGATCTTATTATGTCGGTACCATTTTGCTTAACGTTCTTAGCTATAGTTATCAATGAAGCTCCCCTTAAAATGCGTTTACTCAGCAGCGTTTTGGGAGCAGTAGCCACAATGAGTTGGCTTTACTTAATAAAGTACCACACAACTTCTCTCTTACATCACCCTCAATTAACTTTATTTGGCTTTATTTTTACAGACTTAGTGGCGTTCGCTTTTGCCTATATGCTTTGTAAGCAAGGGCGAGATGCAAATGAATTGGCAAAACAAGACTAAGTTTAGGAGTGCTTCTAGATGCACTCCTAAATCTGCGCCGCTTAGACAAAATGATGCTACAATACGGACGATTGAAAGTAGAGGTTTTTAAATTGGCTTTTCTAACTTATTATACAGATCCTAAAAAGAAGAAACTACAAATTATTGAAATTGTAGCAGTAGTTATACTACTTATAGTGGGGATAATTTTTATTCCTCCTATCATTAAAGAGCACCAACAATTTCAAACGGCAGTTGCCTTCCATAACATGGGGCACGAGCATCTTCACAGCAACAATGATGAGGCAGCTTTGGAGTGTTTCCAAGCCGCGATAAGAACCTATCCCATGGAAGAAAGCTTCTTAGAAATAGCTAGTATTCATCACTTTAAAGGCAACCATGAAAAAGAGATAGAAGTTTATCGAGATGGCCTTAAATCTTTAAAAGATAGCTCCAAATTACGCTGTGCTCTAGCTACAGAATATTATTTACAAGAAAAGTATGATGAAGCTATTACCGAATCGGAAATTGCCCTAAAAATCGATCCATACAATTCGGAAGCCAAAAATGTTTTGGAGCATTGCCAGAAGTATAAAGCCCACCCAGAAAAGCGTGGCAAACACAATCTTAATCAAGAGGAGCTTAATAAGCGCTACAATATCAATCACCAACATAATGGGTGCCACGGCCATTAGTATTGGCTGTTGCCGTTTTTAATTAGAGTGACTAAATTACGCTAGGGTGCCATAAAAAGGTGCCCTGGCTGTAGTGTGGAACTTAACACTAAAAATCGCGGCTGTCAGTTTTCAGTAGCCGTTTAGTATCATTGCGAAAGGATCCTTTCAACTTTATCATGGCGAACAAGAACACATTCGGTTTTATTGCTTTCACGGCAGCCGCTAGTTTGGGTTTAGCCCTTACAGCTGCGGGTTGTGGTACTCACAACGGCTCCACTACTGCTGCAAATTTGGGAGGCGGCAACAACGTAATTTTCCAATATGCTTTGGCCGCTTCTGCCACAGGGCGCACTTTTGTTTCTGCCGATATAACCAAAGTCAGCTATAGCTTCACCGACTCTAGAGGCAACATAGTAAAAACGACCAATGCTTACGATCTAAAGCACTCTGACGTAAATACAGAGCGCAACGTATCCGTTCCCAACGTACCCAGCACCGCCAAAGCCGCCACAGCTGCTTATTATGATTCCTTCGGCTCTATTGTAGCTGTAGGCATTAATGATATTGCTTGGGACTACGACAACGCAGAAGCTATCGTCGTCAATCCTCAAGTTGCCAGCTTCGAAGCTCCTTCCCAAGTCGGCTTGCAAGCTAATCGCTACATCTTAAGTCCAGAAGAAACTACTACTTTAAGCTTGCCCGTACAGACAAAAGACGGCAGTGGCAAACTAATTAACCTCATTTCCTTTGCTGATGTTACCGGTCTGGATGAATATACCGATGTATTGAGCAAGAGTGACAAGGGCCAAACTTACACAGGTGTAAGCTTTACTGGCACTCACAAAGGCACTGTTCCCGCTCAGGCCGTCAAAGCCGTCGTTCCCGTTGCCGGTGGCAATATTACCGCCTCCTTGCAACAGCCTATTTACGTAACAGCTCAAACTCTTGACTCTATCAAAGTCACTCCTGCCCAGATCGATGGCCAGGAAGTCACAATTTACGACGCCGATTCCGAAGAGTCTTACAGCAAAGTACTGATGTCCACTGATAGCGCTAAGAATGCCAATTTGGGACAGACGGTTTTGACCTTACTTAGTGTTCCCAATGGCGGCAATCAAGTTACCGAAGTTGTAGCCGTAAAAGATCAGGCCTTCAATGCTACCGCAGTCTATACAAATACACCTGGTAGAGGCCCCGTCCCTGAAAATATCGATGTAACTAGCAGCACCGATTTTAAAGTCGAACAGAGTGGTCAATTAATTTCCGTTGCTGACAACGTAGTTAGTGTCAAGAGCGCCCCCGAATCCGAATATATTGCCAAAGTTACAGCTTCTTACAATGATAATGGCAAACTCGATAAACCGCTTGTCGGCGCTCACACTTTGCATGTCTACCCTGCCACGACAGAAGTCTTCTTTGGCGAGCCTGGCACTGCGGGCAAAGATAGTATGACTACTAGCCTTGAACCTGCCGATATTCCTGAAGAAGGATACCCTATTGAAGTATTTGGTCACTTTATCTATAACCCCGATGCCGGTAGTGCCTTCATGTATTGCAACAACTTTGTTTTACCTAAGAGCATTGTCTCTGAGTATCCTGAAGCTGAAGCTACCAGTTCAACTCAAGGTGGAGCTGTAAGTGTGAGTAAAGTTATTGACAACCAGTACAAAATTACCATCAATGAAAAATTGACCGCCGATTGGACTGTGACCTTAGAGCAAGAGGCTTATAGCAAGCTTGGTTTGCCTGAGTTCAAAGATTTGAAGATTAATATTTCTCAACCTTAACTAATCGAAACTAAGTAAGAGCTTAGTGGCGATAGATTCGCCTTTATAGCAAAAGGCCTGGGAGGCTGAAGCTTCCCGGGCCTTTTGCTTGTATATTTGCAATCTTTTTGTGTTTATTATTGAGACTAGAGGCCTCCCCAATTGCGTCTTTCCACAAAAGTGCTGGGCTCTACAGTAAAGCCATTTTTTAAACGCATAGCTTCACGACGAATAGAGGCTAAAATAACCGGCCCGCTAATCATGCCAATCACTTTAGTTAAAGATCCAAAATCGTGGGCAAATTGTTCACGCAAAGTATGGATTCGTTCTTGCACACTACGATTTGACTCTTTGAGATATTGCTCCATAGCCCACAAAGCGCCGTAAGCATAGCGACGAATAGTAGCCGAATCTTGCTCTAAGCGGCGCAAGACTCTCTTGTTATCATATTTATGGAAATTTTTCCAGCCTTTCCATACAGTGTTAATCACCCTAAACACGCTAGGACCGTTGACATCATAGTCGGCTTGGAAAGCTCTAAGTAAAAATTCTTCACTTTGCTCAGGAGTAATGTGAGGGTGTTTAAAGTTGAAACGATATTGGCCGTGAATATCGGCTAAATCGACATCTTCAAGCATAGCGCCCTTGGCAGCTTGCTCTTGGAATAATGGCGTACCAGGCAATGGAGTATAAAGCATAAACTGATGGAAATCAGTATTATGTTTAATAGCGCGAGCAATCACTTGGTCGATATTCTCGGGAGTATGGTTCTCTAAGCCGATAATACTGGAACCCAAAATTTTAATACCTAGCTCCTGAAGTCGTCCCACAAATTCCACAGAATCGCAGCCCTTAAGCTTGGCATATTGACTATCTTCGCCTTCAAGTCCCATCCAAAGCCAGGAAAGACCCAAGCGCAATAATTCATCCATCGAATATTGGCGTAAAGCATTAGCTGAAGAGAAACAATAGAGCGACCAAGCTTTGCCATCACGCTCCATTAAATCGAGCAATTCCATAGCTCTGGGGCGATTGAGCAAAAAGTTCTCATCCATAATGAAAAAAGAACTAGTACCCAAACGGCGCTCAAAACCGCACATTAAATTGTAAAGTTCTTCGCCACTGTCGTAGAAGGTGACCGAATGGCCTTTGCCTCCGAATAAAGCTGAAGTAGCGCAGAAATTGCATCCCATAGGACAACCCACGGAAGTAATTACCGTCGCAGCAGTGTCTTGACTACTATTTTTGACATCAAAACCAAAAAGGCGAGTTCCAAATCCAGAAACAATATCGGGATGGACAATTTTAGCCGTTTCATCTTCACCTAAGAAGTGACGGAACCAACTAACTCCCTCTCCTTTGGAAATATAATCGGCATCAATCATATTTTCCAATCCAGGTATAGAAGCCACATGACCACCGACAACGATTACACTGCGTGGAGAATAACGGCGTACTAATTGGCACATGCGATGCACTTTGTGCACATTGGCAACAATACCGCTAATGCCGACAATATCATAATCGCCTACTTGTAACTCATGGATAAATTTCTCTTGAGTGGGAAAATCAAGTACAGTGGACGGAGCCTGAATATTTTGTTGAATAAACATTAGACCCCAAGAGCGATGGAACATACGCAAAGAAAAAGGCCCTTGTACTCGCGTAACTTGATTGTGATAAAGCTCCATAGGGTTGATGGCACGGCTGCCAAAAGAGTCGTTTTGAGCATAAGGACCAAAGACCGACGAGAATAAGATAGTCGGTTTGCCTTGGCCTTTTCCTTTATAGACAGGACGCTCAATTGTTGGCATTTCTGAGCTCATTTTGCGAATCTAACCTACCTTTTTTAGCAAAAAACAGCAAATCCACTCCAAAAATTAGCGTTGCAATCAAGCTAGGATACAATTTTAAACCTTTGTTGCCTATTATTACCAAGTTTAAGAGTGCATTTTCTGCGCCGACTTATCAAAAAAAGAGAAAATAGTCGGACTCTCTGAGTAGAGTCGAAAGTTCGTAAAGCCACAGTTACAAACCTGCCTTAAATCAAGGCAAACTATCACAGCGCAGCCTATTTTTCGCTTAATTCAGCAAAATAAAGGTCAATATACTGAACATTCCTCAGCTAAAAACTCGGCAATCACAGATAGCATAGCAGTCCCATATTTTTGCAATTTAACTACACCAAAGCCAGAAATTTTTGCAAGTTCTCCTAAAGTGCGCGGCCTCTGTTGAGCCATAGCCAATAGAGAAGCGTCGTGTAATACTAAGTAAGGAGCAATCCCTTCTTGGCGAGCCAGCTCCATGCGTTTGCGCCGCAAAACTTCAAATAATTCACTTACCGAGCGTGCCTCCAAGTTGGCCTCAGAACGCTCAGTCAGAGTATTTAACGCTAAACGCTTAGCTTGTTTGGCCTCTTTTTTAATTTGAGAAGCTTTTATCTCTTCATCTATGCGCAAAGGCAACTTTATTTTGCCCTCTAATATATCTCGACTGCGCTTAGTAAGTTTTATACTACCGTAACCGGCCAGATCCACTTTTAGGTACCCTGCAGCCATGAGTTGACGGAAAACAGAAGTCCATTGCTTAACGCTCAGTTCTTTACCTATAGCATAAGTACTCAGTTTATCATGTCCTTGAGATAGCAAGCGCTCTGTTTTCGCTCCACGTAAAACATCAATTAGATAGGCCACTCCGTAAAGCTGGCCGGTTCTATATACACAAGAAAGAGCTTTTTGAGCATAGACCAATCCATCTACCGAATGAGGTGGATTGGTGCAATTATCACAATATCCACAATGATCTTTAGCCTCTTCGCCAAAATACTCCAAAAGGGCGCGACGCCGACAAGAAACAGTCTCACAAAAGCCCAAAAGGGCTCGCAATTTGCGCCTTTCAATATTTTTATGCAACTCGTCTGCCGATGAATTTTCTATAAAGTTCTGGCGCATAACAATATCAGACATATTGTAAGAGAGCCAAGCCGAAGAAGGTAAACCATCTCGGCCAGCACGACCAGTTTCTTGATAGTAGGCCTCTACACTACTAGGAAGGCAAAAATGAGCCACAAAACGCACATTAGGCTTATCTATGCCCATACCAAAGGCTACCGTCGCCACCATAATAATAGCCTCTTCTTGAACAAAACGCGTCTGATTAGCCGCTCTCTCCTCATTGCTCATGCCAGCATGGTAAGGCAAAGCATCGTAGCCTAAGTCACACAACCACTGAGCCGTTTTCTCAACATCTTTACGCGTCAAACAATAAACAATGCCGGAATCTCCCTGATGTTTATTTTGCAAAAAAGCTAAAAAACGACGTCTGGTTTCAGCCATTCCTGAAGCTTGAGCACAAATACTATAGTAAATATTGGGACGGTCAAAGCTGGTTATAAAGCGCTTGGCTTCTTGCAAACCTAAGTGGTTGATTATATCGCTGCGAGTGGCTTCGTCGGCAGTAGCAGTAAGGGCAACCCAAGGAACACCGGGAAAATGTTCGCGTAATTTGGCCAGTTGGACATATTCAGGACGGAAATCGTGCCCCCACTGGGACACGCAATGAGCTTCGTCTATGGCAATAAGGGCCAGACGAGACGAGCCAAGCATATCTAAAAACCCATCCATTATAGCCCGTTCTGGAGAGACATAAAGCAAGTCTAACTGTCCGGAAAAGATTTTGGCACAAATGCGGCGAGCTTCCTGAGCCGTAAGAGAAGAATTCAAAAAGGCAGCTCGTACGCCATTGCCGACTAAAGCCTCAACCTGATCTTGCATGAGAGCAATCAGAGGCGAAATAACCAAAGCCACACCAGAGCGCATTAGAGCTGGAATTTGGTAGCATAAGGACTTGCCACCACCGGTAGGCATAAGGACTATGGCACTGCCACCGCGAGCTAAATGTAAAATAATCTCCCGCTGAGGGCCGCGAAAAGAGTGATAACCGAAAACTCGCGACAAAATTTGTTGAGCCTTTTGCTCAAGCTCTGATTCGGACATACTCTCGCATGGATCAACAAAAGAAGCCGCTCTCTCTTCCCTACCACAGAACCCCGTTCTTTGCAAATTATGCATTTCTTCAACGGGATCTGAATAGAAGAAATCATCGGCTTCAGCATAATCACCGCTCCAAGAATTGTCCTCTTGAGTCAGACTATATTCCTGATCAAGCTCGGATTTAGAGCTATTCTTCGTATTCAAAATCAACTTCTTCCAACTTATCTTTGTTACCATCAGCTTCGCGTTGAGAAGCCATAGCTACCATAAAAGCATCATCGAAATCGGCAATTAAATCACGCAAATGGATAAAGGCCATACGCGCTCCAGCTAACTCGTTAAAAATAGGGGTCTCTTCTATGGAAGGCTTCCTATCTTCTTCCTCTTCATCACAACAATCTTCGCACCCGCAAGAGCAATCATGGTGTACATGAGCTTCTTCAGTTTCTTCTTCGTTCACAGGCTGAGTCGCCTCACAATTGACCAAACGAGGCAAAACTTCCACATATAAATTCTTAGCGCTAACCATAATTTCGGCTAAGCGATAAGCCACGCTCTCACGCTCACCAGGCAAAAGACAATTCTGTTCTTTTAACTTATCATGTACAACTTTAGTAATGGCAATTTCTTCACTACCAGGCTCAAGCTCGGGAACAGAGGCGGGAATAAATTGCTCTTCTGAATTTAGTCTTTCTTCTGAATTGCTATACATAACTAGCTAATAACCTTTCTTCTAATCAACTGCGCATCCTGAATCCATTATTTACTAAGTGTCAAGGAGCGAAATATTGTAAAAATCCAAACGCAACCTGTCCATATTTTCCCCATTTCTCGGTAGTTGCATATCAAAAACTAATCATCAAGATATTGTCCGTCTGGCTCTTCTTCGATAAGGTCTGTTTCTTCTACGGCTTCTTCCTCAGCCTTGGCCGCCTTCGCACTTTCCATATTGGACCAAGACTCTATAAAATCGCCTACGATATCTTGGTATCGCTCATCTTGCATGATAGTCCGCACAATTTTATCCTTCATTTGGGGATAACCGCGACTAAGGCCCAACCGTCCTCCAAAGGCCTCACGCAACGCAGAATCCACTAAAGTAGAAACTGATTCGTAGAAGAAAGCATCAGACTGAGGATCGAGCCTAGAAAGTTGACTCACAGCGTCGGCCAAGAAACGTTCTTGCGGAGTCTGCGGGGTAGTTGTTCCAGCGCCCAACGCTTCCTGGGCCTGAGCAGCTTCGGAAGATAGGGAAACATTATCCGTACCTTCGGCAGCTGAGGTTTTCGAAACGCCAGTTTGTTTGAGCATTTTTTTCTGCATGCCCAAAATATTGCTACAAAATGACGCTAAAATACCGGTATGCAAAGGATCCAAAAGAACGAAACCTCACGTAGTAAAAGTTAAAACTTTGTTGTTAATCAATTGCCGTCACTAAGCCATCTGACAGACATATCACCTGTCAACATAGTAAATGGTTTACGCAACAGCTTCCACTATTGGGCACAGCACTATGCCCCCACACGCCCACATGCCTACCTGTCAAAACATTTGGGAAAGACTTTTTTTACTGCACAATTCGACCGAATAAAAAAACAAATGATATGCCACACGGAAATCCGCGAGCCAATGGCTTTTCACCATATCCAAAAAACTTTCCTGTTATCACACAAAAACCCCACAAAAGTAAAGGGACGATTCTTTGCCTATTTTTTTTCTAAAGGAAAGCCATTCCGAACTATAGAAAAACGGCGGAGTTTTTCCCTACTTTTTGGAGGTTCAGCTTTCAAAATACTTCGGGAGCGCTTGTTTACAGTTTGTTAATATATAAACAAACTATCAGCAACAGCCCCCCTTTAATATGCTAGGGAGAAAAAAAGTTAATTTTTCCGCTTAATCCGCTTCTGGCGGACTGCCGGAACAGGGAGGAGAATATACCGATGAAGCCAGTAAAGTTAGTTGACACCAATTTGCTTGAGAGAGCACTGGACGCCGCCTCTTTACGTCAGCAGGTCATCTCCAGTAACATAGCTAATGTCAATACAGAGGGATATGATTCCCAGCGAGTAGTTTTCGAGAGCCATCTCAAAGAAGTCATGGCCATGGAACAAGAAGACGAAACTGGCGAGTTAACAGCAAATACTGCTGTAGATCCGGAATTCCGCCTCGGTTCCAGCGGCGGCTATACCGCCGATACCTTGAAGGCCACAGTAGAATCTGTGGGCGGCCCTCTTGACATCAACCAAGAGATGAGCAACCTTGCCAAGAACCAAATCATGTACAATGCCTTAGCCAGCAAAATTTCCGGCGTATATGGCACTTTGAAATACGTGATTGACAACTCCGGCCGCTAGTAAGAAGCCCCTAAATCCAAGGTAGGAGGATTATACGATGAACTTTTTCAACACTTTTGATGTAGCATCCAGCGGTATGACCGCCCAGCGCAAAATGATGGACGTTACTGCGGCCAACATTGCCAACGTCAACACCACCGAAACTGCTGATGGTACTCCTTTCCGTCGCATGGTAGCAGTAGTTACCCAGAAACAGATTGGCGATTTCGAGAACGAGTTCCAAGCTTGTTCTTTCGACGATGACGCTCCTCAGGCTGCCAATGGCGTAGAAGTTGCCGGCGTACAGGCCGACAATTCTGATTTCCGTTGGGTTTATGATCCTTCCAATCCTAAAGCTCAGACCAGCGGCGAACACAAAGGCTACGTAGCTATGCCTAACATCAATGTTATCTCCGAAATGACCAACATGATGATGGCCAGCCGCGCTTTTGAAGCCAACGCCACTATTTTGGAAGCTTCCAAGTCCATGGCCAACAAAGCCCTCGAAATTGGTAAGTAATTTCCAGTAGAGCTTTTTCGACGTTTTGAGGAGGTTATAATATGCAGTTTTCTTCTATTCAAGGAATTGGCGGTCTCACTCAGGCCCCTCAGATGAACACTGTCAGTTCCACCAGTTCCGTTCAGGGCATTTCCACTAGCTTGCCTTCCGTCAGCGCTCCTTCTGAAGCTGATGCCAAGTCTTTCTCCAACATGTTGGGCGACGCTCTTTCCAACGTCAACTCCACCATGACTACAGCTCAGGAATGCACCGACAAATTGCTCGACGGCAGCTTAAACAATCTTCATGAGATGTCTATTGCTGGTGCAAAGTCTGAAGTTATGCTTCACCTCACAACTCAGATTGCTTCCAAGCTTTGCTCCTCGGCTACCACTTTGTTCCAGATGCAGTTATAATCCAAGTAGACTGCAGGGAATAATTCGGAATCGGCGTTCCCTCTGTAAGGAGGAAACGCCGATATAATTTATAAAACAATTACGGGAGGGGGAAACACCGAATTATATTATTTCCCTGGAGGAAGGAGAACAAACTATGGCCACCGGTATCCAGACGGGCATGCGGACAGGCAGTGGTCCGTTAGCCACAGGAAGAGGTCCCCTGGGCAAACCGCCGGGTGGAGCCAATAACGGTAGTCCTTTGGGCAAGCTCGGCGCTATGTGGACGGGCATGAACCCGAAGGTGAGGATTGCGATTATATGCGTCATAGTCCTGGCAATTGTCGGAGTGATCGGACTCAACGTTTATAGCTCTGCCAATCAGCCTGTGGAGCTCTACGCAACGAAACTCAGTGAAGACGACGTCAAAGACGTCTCTATGAAATTGCAAGAGTGGAACATTCCCCACCAGGTAGCTCAAACTAACGATAACCTTTTGGTCTCACCTAAAGATAAGGTTAGGGCTCAGGCTCAATTAGCTTCTCATGGCCTCCCTCGCCATGCTGTAATGACTAATGCCACGAAACCTGATTCCAGCGGTATCAACACTATGTCCGAGAAAGAAAAGGACGACATCCGCAAGCAAGTTCTCGAAGGAGAACTCACCGAGTCTATGCGTCAAATGGACGGTGTTGCTGATGCTTACGTAAAACTCGGACTTCCCGAGCGCACTTTGTTCGATAACGGCCAAGAAAGCGCCAAAGCTGCCGTTATGCTCAAGCTTAAGCCTGGTGCTCAACTCAGTCGCGACCAGATCACAGGTATCGTGAACTTGGTTGCCTACTCTGTTCCAGACTTAAAAGCAGAAAATGTAAAGATCGTAGATACTAACGGCAGAGACCTCACAGCCAACCTTCCTATCAATGGTAACAATTTCGGTATGGCTCCTAGCAGCCAGCTTGAGTACAAGCTCGCCTTAGAGAAACATCTCAAAGACAAAGTCGAGCAACAATTAGCTACCGTGCTGGGCGCTCAGAAATTTGCTGCTCAAGTAACAGCCGAAGTAGACTTCTCTCAGAATGAAGTTCAGCGTGAAGTTGTTGGTGGTCCCGATGATAGCGGTAAAGTTAAAGTCGGTGGTCAGAGGCGTGTCGAGCAATATAATAAAGACGGTAATAGCTCTGCTTCCAGTAGCGATGATGATGGTGCTGTCCAAATGGATACCAGCAGCAGTGAAAAGAAGAAAGGTACTTATGTCAAGACTGAAGAGTCTGAAAAGTACGAGGTCAACAAGACCGTCTCTAAAAATGTTGACACTTCCCCTCGCATTCAACGCTTAACAGTATCCGTAGCTGTAGACAACTTGAAACCTGACCAGGAAGCTGCTATTGCAGGTTTGGTCAAAGATGCTATTGGTATCAATGAGAGCCGCGGTGACTCTGTTACCGTAAAGAGTGTTCCTTTCGCTACCGCCACCTTAGATGGTGTCTATAGTGAAATGGCTGCGGGCATGGCTTCAGGTAACACCCCTGTAGCTCCCCCTTCCAGCGGTATCAGCACTTCAACTTTAGCTGCTATAGCTTTTATTCCCGCTGTTTTGCTTATGGCCTTGGTCGCAGTTTACGTTTCTCGTCAGCGTCAAGTTAAAGCTAGTCAATCCCAACTTATCCTCGGTGCTTCCACCGGTGGTGCCAGTTCTGATATTGCCGACCTTCTCAATGAAAAGTCCGGTAAATCGAAAGCAATGGGTGAAACCAGAGTAAATACTTCCGATCAATTGGAGCGTCTCGCTAAAGAGCGTCCCAACAAACTGGCTGAGATGATTAAAAACACTTGGCTTAGCGATCAACAGCAACAGAGATAGCCTAGCCAATAAGCACCCCCAAGGTGCAAAATGCAGAGTGCGCCTCGGGGCTGATACAGCCCCGAGGCGCATTTTTATAAGATACCCAGCCAGAAAACCCACGGTCTTTAGACCGTGGGATGAGTGGCGTCAACTTTGAACGAAATGCAACCTTGCTGTAATATAATGTTCCGGTAACACACATGGTACTATTCTAAATCTATAGAAAGGAGAAATCATATATATCTTACTGTAAAGCAACAGATAAAACATCTGTCTAAGGAAGACTATAAATCTATCAACCAATGGTTCAACAAAAAGAATGCATACTTGCAATCAATTAAGGATAAACAGGGCTTTGGTAAAAAGACTATCAATAAACAAAAAGCGATAGCTCGCGATCGTAACAATAAAGTGAACGATTATATGACTAAGACTGCTCATAAAGTGATTGACTACTGTATTATCAATGATATAGGCACTCTTATCGTAGGTTACAATGAAACTTTTCAAAAAAGTTCTAATATTGGTAAACGGAATAATCAAAACTTTGTAAATATTTCTTATGGTAAATTACGTGCCAAACTTGAATATCTTTGTGAACTCAATGGTATCACATTTGTAAAGCAAGAAGAGTCCTATACATCAAAAGCAAGTTTTTGGGATATGGATACGATACCGGTCTATAATAGCGATAATCCAGAAGAATATCAGTTTAGCGATAACAGAATACATCGTGGGCTTTACAAAATGGCAAACGGAAATATTATGCGTAAAAGTAGCGTTGTGGATATGAATATCCTATACGGTAGGGGCGAAGTGGACACGCCCGTAAGAATAAGGGTTGCCTAGCAATAGGTGGAAACTTAAATATCAAACTTCTTAAATGGGAGCGTTAGCTCCTTAGAAGCCCATCACCTTTAGGTGATGGGTAGTTCACAGTCAAGCAAGAAATATTGGCCAGTAGTCGAACAAGTTTAATCGGCGTAGAGTTCTGCAACTTGCGACAGCGACAGAAACTGAAACCGATATTTTTATAGAACACAAGCCGAGGAGGTACGGTCATGTCTGTAAACTTGCCCCCCAAACAAAAGACAGCCATATTGTTGATGTCTCTTCCGCCTGAAGCTTCAGCGGAAATTTTCAAAGAATTGGGGCCCGAAGAAGTTCAGGCTATCACCACTGAAATATCCAAGTTGCCACAAATATCTCCTGAAACTAGAGCTCAGGTTATTCAAGAGTTTTTAAATCAGGATGGAGGCGATGCTCCTCGGCCTTTCGGCTTCGCTGGTATAGGCGGCCATTCTATTGGCGGCCCAACTGGTATAGGCAGTGTTCCCCCTCCCATCGGCGGTGGTTTTACACAAACAGCCCCCATGACTACCTCCTCCAGCAATCGTCCTTTGGACTTTTTGCGCCGCGTCGATCCTCGCCAGCTCTTACAACTAATCCGCAAAGAGCATCCTCAGACCATAGCTGTCATCCTTTCCTATTTGCAACCTAGTCAAGCTTCAGCCGTGTTGAGCGACTTGCAACCTCAAGTACAAACAGAAGTTGCCAAGCGTTTAGCGGAATTGCATCCTGTCAATCAAGAAATTTTAGCCGAGCTGGAAAAAGTTCTTGAATCGCGTTTGCATCAGGCCTTAGAAGATGGCGCTTACTCTCATGCCGACGGCAAAGAAGCCCTTTTGGAAATACTCAACCAAGCCGATCGCGGCACCGAAGAGCGCGTGCTCAGTGGCTTAGCAACGAAGAGTCCCCTTTTGGTAAACAATTTAAAGACGAAGCTTTGCGATTTTGAAGATCTCAACAATGTCGACGACCCTTCACTCGAACAAGTTTTACGTCTCACAGATTTCCGCGACTTAGTTTTAGCTTTAAAGGGAGCAGACGAGAATCTCTCCAAACGAGTCTATCGCTTCTTGTCTCCAGACGTAGCTAGAGCTTTACGTGACGACGTGGAAAGTTTAGTCCAAGTATCCTGGGATGAAATAAAACAGGCCCAGCAGCGTATTCGCAATATTCTGCGCGGCTTGGTAACATTAGGCAAAATTAAGTTCAGATAAGAACGACGATATTTTTTAGCAAAGTAGGTGAGCACACTGGCTCTTTACAAAGGAAACAACAGCATGTCAGGTGGAGACAACGCTCCCAAGCGCTCTGCCCTTCTCAAGCAACGACCTGCAAGTACCGATTTGAGTGATTTTGTTCCGACCAATTTCGGGGCCACAAAAGTAGTCGGCGACGGTGGAGGAAAAATCTTCCGAGGGCGCAGTGCAGCTCCCGAAGCAGCTCCTCAAGCTCCTAGCGGTGACGGTGAGTTTCACCCTCAAACCGGACGCCCGCCTATGGCTTCCAACCTTGGCAAGGTCTTTGGCAATCGCAAAACTGAGCACGCAGAGCATAAGCTCCCGCCAGTTTCTACTTATTCGGTGAGTGTGCCTACGGGGGATCCGCCTCCTCCAGGTGCTCCACTGCCTCCTCCTCCACCACCAGTAGATAAAGAAATCATTGCTAAAGCCGAAGCTAAAGCTAAAGAACTTATTGCTCAAGCCCAAAATCAGATCCAACAGATGATTCAACAGACCAACGAGCAAATACAGCAATTCAATGAACAAGCTGCTGCCGACGCCGAAAATGCTAGACAAATGGCTTTCCAGCAAGGAACTCAACAGGGCATCGAAGAGGGCAAACGCATTGCCCATCGCGAGTACGTTGATCTTATGCTCAAAGCCAGAGACCTTTACGTACAAGCCATTAACGAAAGACGCAAGCTTATCGAAGACACCGAGCCAGCTTTGGCTAAGCTCTCTATAGGCATTGCTGAAAAAATTATCGGCTTAGAAGTAAGTACTAACAATGATGTAATTATGGGCGTTGTTAAAGAAGCCCTGGCTGATATGAAAGATCGCGAAGAAGTGCGCATTCGCGTCAACCCAGATGACTATCATATTGTAAATAACGACCGCTCGTCTCTTATGCGAATGGTAGAAGGATTAAAAGATTTCGATTTATCAGTCGATTCTAAAGTGACTCGCGGCGGATGCATTATCGAAACGAACTTAGGCAATATTGATGCCAGACTGGAAACTCAGTTGGCTGCCATAACCACAGCTTTTGACAGAAGCAGCAAAGGAGAGGACATAGACGATGGCGCAGATGCCAGCTAGACCGGCCGCCAAACCAATGGCCACCCGCCCAGCTTCAGTTCCCAAAACAAACTTTACTGCTCCAAGGCAAGGTGATGGCAAAGCAGATCCAGCTCCAGCGGCTCCTGCTCCTCCTCCACCAGCACCTCCAGCCAATCCGCAGCCTCAACCAGAGCCAGCTCCAGCTCCTCAACCTCTTAATGAAGATGATTTGGCCGCCAAAGAAAAGGCCTTGGCAGAGCCATTGCCTGAAGCTGAGCCTTTACCTAAAATTACTTTCCCTTCTTATTACTTGTCTTTAAACCGCTGCAAGCCCATTCGCATGCATGGTCGCGTCAGTCAGGTTATCGGTTTGACTATCGAATCTGAAGGCCCAGCGGTTAAGATGGGTGAGTTATGCCTTATCTATGAGCGAGAAGGTTCTAAGCCTATTAGGGCCGAGGTTGTAGGCTTTAAAGGCAGCAAAGTTATGCTTATGCCTTTGGGCGACTTGGGCGGCATTAGTCCAGGCTGTGAAGTCCGAGCTACAGGTAAGCCTCTGTCAGTAAAAGTCGGTCCCAAGCTTTTAGGACGAGTTCTCGATGGTTTAGGCAACCCTATCGACGGTTTAGGGCCCCTGGAATACGAGACAGAATATTCTATTTACAACGAGCCACCCAACCCCATTACCAGGCCACGTATTAAACGAGCTTTGCCTATGGGTGTGCGTGTACTCGATTCTACTTTAACGCTTGGCGCTGGTCAGCGTGTCGGTATCTTCGCCGGTTCTGGTGTAGGCAAATCGACAACTCTTTCAATGATTGCCCGTAATACAGCCGCCCAAGTCAACGTATTGGCCCTTATCGGAGAACGTGGACGTGAGTTGCGCGACTTTATCGAACGCGACCTCGGCCCTGAAGGTATGAAGCGCTCTGTAGTAGTGGTAGCTACTTCCGACCAACCCGCTTTGGTGCGTTTGAAAGGTGCTTACACAGGCACAGCCCTAGCGGAATACTTCCGTGATCAAGGCAACGACGTCATGCTCATGATGGACTCAGTTACTCGTTTTGCTATGGCTCAGCGTGAAGTGGGTTTGGCTGTAGGTGAGCCGCCAGCAACCAAAGGTTACACTCCTTCTTGCTTTGCCTTGTTGCCCAAGCTGATGGAGCGTGCTGGTACTTCTCCCAAAGGTTCAATCACCGGCATCTACACAGTATTGGTAGAAGGCGACGACATGAACGAGCCTATCGCCGACACAGTGCGAGGTATTCTGGACGGTCACATCGTCCTCAACCGTAAAATTGCTCACAAAAACCGCTATCCAGCTGTAGACGTGTTGCAATCAGTGTCCCGTCTTTTTACCGAAATTAACCCCAAAGACATTCAAAAGGCTGCTGGTATACTTAGGAATGTACTGGCCGTCTACCAAGAGAATGAAGACTTGATTAACATCGGCGCTTACCAGAAGGGCTCCAACCCCAAGGTAGACTTTGCCATCGACAAGATTGACGAAGTACAAAAATTCCTCAGTCAGGGAATTTACGAGCCGGCTCCTTTTGAAGAGACGCGCCGCCGCTTGTTAGAAATGTTCGGAGATCAAAAGTAAACTATGGCTCAAAAACGCTTTCGTTACCGCTTGCAACAGATTCTCGAACTGAAAATCCAAGCTGAAGAAGATGAAAAAGAAAAACTGGCTAAACTTATTCAGCAGCAAGAGAATGAACGCCAAATAAAAGCTCAGCTTGAGCAAAAGTTGGTTTCCATTCGTGAGGAATTAAAAGTTAGACAAGCCAACGGTACTCTGGATATAAATCAGCTGAGATTTTTCCCTCAGCATATTGAATTTGTAAAAGGCCAGATCGTCAACCAAGAGCTCAGAATCAAGGAGCTTACCATTCGCATTGCCCAACAGCGCGAAGCTCTAATGAAAGCAGCTCAAGAGAGACAAAGTTACGAAAAAAACAAGGAGAAGAGCCAGGAGAAATGGCTGGCAGAAATCGAGCAAGAAGAAAATAAGATGCTCGACGAGCTGGCTACTTTGAAATACGCCCGTGATCCTTCCGCAACTTAGGCCGAATATTTGTAACAATTACCTTACTGACACGCAAAAATAAAAGCTTGGAAAAAATATTGTTTTTCTACTATACTAAGCGGAAGAAACAGTGATAAAAATAACAAGAATCTTCAATTCGTTTTCGGATTAAAGAAAGTGTCAGCAAAATGAAAGGCAGCAAAATTAAAGGAGGCTAATGAAATGTCCATATTCGCCAGAATAGATCAAATTGAACGGCAGATGACTTCGTTGGAAAATGCTCTTGATACTAGAATGAGCTCTAAATCCAGCGCAGGAAATCTTACTTCGCCCCAAGACGCGGCTTCTTTCCAGAGTATGATCAACAGCATGACCAGCGGTCAGCGCTTCGATCCCTCTGCCGCCGCTATCAATTCTTCAAGTATACCCGTAGGAACCGGTTCGGGCAGTCCCACTCAATTTGACAGCATTATCAAAGAGGCTTCCGAGAAATATCACGTAGATCCAGCTCTTATTAAGGCTGTTATCAAACAAGAGTCCGCTTTCAATCCCCAGGCCACTTCAGTTTGTGGTGCCCAAGGCCTTATGCAACTTATGCCCGAAACGGCCAGCGACTTAGGCGTAAAGAATGCTTACGATCCTAAAGACAACATCATGGGCGGCGCCAAATATCTCGGCCAGCTTATGGAAATGTTCAACGGCGATATGACTAAAACCATCGCCGCCTACAACGCAGGCCCCGGCTCCGTACAGCAGTACGGCGGCGTTCCTCCTTACCAAGAGACCCAAAACTATGTCGACAAAGTTTTAGGCTATTACCAGGAAAACAAAGGGATCCAAGCTTAGTTTTTATTCCTTCCCAACTTTTGTAAGCAAGCTCTGGCATTTACTGTTTTTTTTCAATTCAGAGCTTGCTTATGAAGTCAAGTTTTCCCATTATAAAAAGGAGCCGTTATGGAAAACCAACTTTTTGTATCAATGTTAGGTTCTTCTGCTATTGGGCAGAATCGTGACAGTAAAAGCGACAAAGTCGAAACTAATTCCAGTGCCTTCAATAGTTGCTTAGAAGCAGCCACTTCCGACAAGGCCAACACCGAAAACGACGTCATAGCTAAGAAAGAGACCCGTAAAGAAGCTGCCGAACGTCAAAAAGCCGAAAAGGCCGAAGCTCAAGCCCAAGCCAAGGCCGATCAAGCTAAAATGACTCAAAATCCGCAGTCTATGGGCAGCAAAGCTTTCCTCTACGATATGATGTATCGCAACCCCGATACTTTGAGCATGGCTGAAAAACAAGCTATGAAGCTCGATGAAGCTTCCAAAGCTTTAAAAATGCAAAATGCTCAACCTAAAGAAAACGCCGGTGCAGCCAAGGAAGCTCCCGCTCAAGCCAACGCTTCTGGCAAAGAAGTCACCGCTTTGGCCGGTCAAAAATTTGACGAGCTCTTGGGTAAAGCCAGCAAAAAAGAAGAGGGCAAGCAACTCACTACTGAAGCTGGTCAGGCCGCTTCTGGCGCTGCCAAAGGCGACAAGGCCGAAAAAGCTGACGACAGCGTAGCTCTCAACAGTGCCAACAAAGCCGAAGAGACTCACAAAACTCAGAGACTTTCCCAAACTCAAAAACGCCAGCAAGTTATCAATCAGATCGTAACCCATATGGAGATTCGCAACTTCACCAGCCGTGATGAGCTTACTCTCCGCCTCAACCCCGAATATCTGGGCGAACTCAAAATCAAGATCAACCGCGGCAAAGATGGTGAGTTGAGTGCTCAGTTCATTACTGATTCCGAAGATACTCGCGAAGTTCTTCAGGAAAGCCGCGCCGAGTTGCGTGAGCATATTGAAAAGAAAGGCATGAATTTGCGCAGCATCGATATTGAGATGGTCGATCATATCGCTTAATTAGAGGGTTTTTAGCCTGCTTGGGACTGCATTGTTTACATTTTAGAAACAAACTGTTTAAGGCGTGACAATAAGCCCTTGATACCTTTACGTTGAGATGGAGAGGGCTTTTCTCAACAGGCTCAAAGCTTCAAGAGTAACATGCCCAACGGGTTTAAGGAGGCAAAAGTAGATCATGTTTGATTTTAATAATTCAGCCAATGCCATTCAGCAGAACCAGACCATGCTGAACTCTTATTTCCAGAACTTGCAAAACCAGTTCACTCCTGGTTACAAGGCTGAGAGCGTACAATTCAACGACATTATGGGCCAGACCATGGGCGGCGGCGGTGCCAAGACCCAGTCTAACGGCATCATCTTCAGCCAAGGCCAGCTCTTCCAGACCGAGTGCGCCACCAACCTCGCTATCGACGGTCAGGGCTTCTTCATGGTCAACGACGGTAACCAGACTCATTACACTCGTGATGGTCGCTTCGCTTTCAACAACGGTATGTTGACCAACAGCGAAGGCAAAAACGTCATGGGTTATCAGTTAGATGCTCAGGGCAACATTTGCAGCGATCCTCAGCCCATCGAGTTGCACATGGATCCCAACACTAAGCTCTATGGTGGCAAATACACCGGTTACCACTTCGATGAAACTGGTAAGCTCTATGGTGAGCAAACCATTACCGATCCTACCACCGGCCAGAGCGTTTCCGAGTCCGTGCCTATTGCTCAGGTATCTATTGCCTCCTTCGCCAACGCCAGCGGTTTGAAGAAAACTGGTACCACCAGCTTTGGTAAGACCGAGAACTCCGGTGAAGCTGTAGTGGGCGTAGCCGGTCAGGGTGCTATGGGCCGCATCGCCGCTGGTAGCTTGGAGCTCGCCAACGTAGACTACGCTCAGCAAGCCGCCGCTATCGGTATGGCTAAGCAGAACTACGAAGCTAACTTCGCTGCCTTCAAGGCTATGGATGGCTTAATGGAGTCCGCTATCGGTTTAGTCCGCTAGTATATATCTAGATTGAGGCTAGAGTTGCGCTCTTCTTATTAGATAATTTGTAAAACAGGCGCAGCTTGTCGCTCCGAAGAGACGATAAGGAGCTATCTTTTTTGGAGATAGTTTCTTGTCGTCTTTTTTTTGTAAGGAATTGCCGGAATTTGTGTCGAAGTGCCGGGGCGATTTCGAAGAATAATTATTCAGCGATTCGTCTTTGTCTTTCGAGAACTAAGGGCGGTTTGCTTTGCATCTTTGGGAGGAACCTATTGCGCCAAGATTCCGGTAGTTATGACGAGATCATGCGGTTGACTTCGTCGCGCAAAGGCGATGGAGCTTCGGCTTATGATTTCCGCAAAACAGAAAAATTTACGACGGACCAGATTAAGTTCATCGAGAATATCTTTGTGTCTTTTTCTGATACCGTCACCACCAGCTTAGCCCCCATGCTCCAGTCTCGCTTTCGCCTGGAGCTTATGACTATAGTTACGCGGAGCTACACTTCTTACATCAACTCCTTGGCCGAAACTACGCCAATGTTGATCTTTAAGCTGGATCAAGATGTACAAGGCTTTATCGACATAGACTTTGGACTGGCTTTTGCCTTATTCGAAAGGCTCATGGGTGGCAAAGGCACGCCTTCACGTGATGAATTACGTGATACTTTCACAGATTTGGAAAAGGCTATTTTGCAAAAGCCTTTGGCCCGCTTACTCGACGCTTATGCTCAGGCTTGGAAGACTCTCAAACCTGTAAAACCACAATTAGTCTCTTTTGAGTTCAACCCTATGGCCGTGCATATCGCCAGCCCTTCCGAGCTAATGGTAATAATCCCCTTCCAGGTCGATATAGCTTCAGCCAGTGGTTCTATCAATGTGGTGCTGCCTTTCCAATATTTGCGCGATTGTCTTCCCAAAGGCTCATATGACGAGTTTAATTTAACAAAAGGCGCAAAGACATCAGCTTCCCAGCCACCTATGACGGCCCATATTGCCGACAAGATACAGAATGCCGAAGTTCCCATTACGGTTAGTTTAGGACGAGCTGAGCTCCTCTTCCAAGAGTTGCTCAGTTTAGAAGTCGGCGACACTATTCGCTTGGACACAGAAATTTCCGAGCCCTTAAAGGTAAAAGTTGAAGGCAAAACTAAATTTTTTGGCCATCCGGGCACAAAAGATTCCAAACTGGCTTGTAAAATAAGCCGCGTATTACAAGAGGGAGATGAAGAATTCGATGAGTGATCAGCAAGGCCCCCGCTCCGTACAATTTGGTGTTTTAGACAGTTCCAGTCCAGCCGGAGGTTCAGCCTCTAGCATAGATTTGTTGCGCGATGTTCCTTTGGAGATTCATGCCGAGCTTGGCAAAGCCAAACGTTTAGTGCGTGAAGTTCTGCGTCTCAACGTAGGTACAGTTATCGATTTAGATAAAGAAGCCGGCGCTCCGGTAGATTTAATTATCAATAATCGCCCTATTGCTAGAGGCGAAGTTGTAGAAATAGACGGACGCTACGGTATTCGCGTAACGGAAATTGTTCGTTAAGCTGCTCTCCTTAGGCGGCATATTCAATACATCGGAGGCAAGCTATTGGACAGCTTATCGGCAAATGCTAGACGCGCTCAAAGAGCGGGTTCCCCTGCAGGTTTAGCGGAGAACGCGGAAGATCTTAATATTCTTTATGACGTTCCCTTTGTTATAGAAGCAGAGATGGGAGAAACATCCCGCAAAGTGCGTGATATTTTAAAACTGACTCAAGGGTGCCTTTTGGAATTGGACAAAGAAGAAGGCGATCCTATCGACTTGAAAATCAACGGTCATTTAATCGCTCGAGGCGAAGTGGTCGAATTGGATGGCTGCTATGCGGTGCGTATTACCGAACTTGTTTCTAAATAATGTTCGACTTTAAATCGATCCTCAATGACATGGACCAAAGTAGACGACGTTCCTTCCTCTCGGTGGGCGTCGTTTGCTTTTTAGCTCTGGCTATGATTATTGGCCTGGGCGTTTTCAGCAGCACTTCTCAGCTTAGAGAGCAGCCTTCTGCTTCGCCTACTATGACTGGGCGCGAGCTCTTCAATAAAGTAATGGAGCAAGAAAAGGCCGCTTTGAAAAAGCAAGCTGAGTTGGAAGCCCAGCAAGCCCAGGCAGAAGCAAAAGCACTAGCCAAAAGGACTGCTCATACTACGACAACTAAAACGAATAAAAAAGCAGCCCTCAACGCATCCACATCTCAGCCTGCCGCCGACGCGCTACAAGCGAACGCCTCCCCAGCAATGAACGGACAGGCTAAAGCTTTGTCCAAATCTACATCTTCTGCTGCAACTAAAGGTCAAAGTAACAAGCAAGTTACTCCATCTTCGTCAAAGGCAAATGCTCAGAAACAAGTAGCTTCTCCGCAGAAAGAGAACCCCTATTTTTCTATTTTGCATGAACCTTGGCCACCTTCAGCCAGTGCTGGCACTACCAAAGTAGAATCGACCTTCGTCCCTCGTTTAGGCTCGATGTTCCTCATGTTGTGCATAACGTGCACAATTATTTGGCTAGCTCTCAAAATCTTTGCACCGCTGTTTAACAAATTCACAGGAGTAGTAACTACTCCCAAAAATCATTTAAATATCATTGAAAAGAAAGCTTTGGCTCCCAATAAGTCCATTGTTCTAATTGAAACTCACGGCCGTCATCTTCTTTTAGGTATGACCGATCAGTCGATTACAACTTTGGCAGACTTTGACATCCTCCCACCCCAGCTTTCTCCAACGCCCCCAAAAAGCGAATCTCAAAAAGTCATTTTGGAATCGACCCAAACTTCTGAAGTTAAACCTTCGGAGCCTCCATTAGAACAAGTTTCAGAGAATCTTGCTCCAGACAGCCAAGGGGAAAAGAGAAATTTATTAAAGGAAGTAATTAGCCAGCATCTTTCTTCTCTGCCGTTGTCAAAGAATCAATAATTTTTTTAAGTCCCATTCCGCCGCAAGTTGACTACCTATCAGGTAGGGGATAAAGGCGAAGATGGCAAAGCACACTTTGTGAAAAATACCGTGGGCCGCACGGGAATTTACGCCTGTGGAGAGTGCATATGCCGTCACAATTTTTATAATTGTGGTGCATTTTTCGTAGAAGCAGGAAACTTCCGCTTTTACAAGTGGGAGTACGTTCACTCATCTTGAGTATGAAGCGAGAAAAGAAATGAATTTTCGCCTAAGACGTATATTAACTATTTGTCTGCCTATTTTGGCCATCGCGATATTATTCTGGCTCTTCACAGACGTTGCCAGCGCTCAGAATCCTTTTCCCCAGCTCAATATGCCCAACATCAGCATCAATGGAGCTAAGGCTAACGAGAAGCAAACTTTTTCGACTACTCTACTGTTGTTAGGTGGTTTGAGTTTACTGTCATTAGCGCCATACATTTTGGCTATGTGCACGGCCTTCATACGTATAGTTATGACTCTGAGCTTCCTTCGTTCCGCTATGGGTACTCAACAAGTGCCACCTACTCAGGTACTTATGGGCTTGGCCCTGTTCTTAACAATGTTCGTAATGGCGCCGGTAGGAGAATCGATCAATAAAGACGCCTTACAACCATATTTGGCGGGAAAAATTTCTCAAAGTGCTTTTTTTGCCAAAGCCTATAAACCTATTCAGTCGTTTATGCTCTATCAAACTAGAGAAAAAGACATTCAGCTCTTCTTCGATATAGGAAAAGTCAAGAACATCAAAAAACGCGAGGATATTCCCTTTTATATTTTACTTCCATCTTTTGTACTCTCTGAAATCAAAACTTCATTCCAGATAGGTTTCCTTCTCTATGTACCTTTCTTAGTGATCGACATGGTAGTAGCATCGGTGCTCATGTCCATGGGTATGTTCATGCTCTCACCAATGTCAATATCTCTACCATTTAAGCTGCTTCTCTTCGTGCTTATAGACGGTTGGCACCTCATTATTAAAGGTGTAGTAGAGAGTTTCAATTATCCAAGATCTTAAGCTAGACAATCGCCGATAATGTAGCGATAAAGAATAAAAGGAGGCAAGATGTTAGTACTGGGAGCGGAAGTTTTTGATGACGGCTTCGTTTTGGCGCTTTGCACCAAAGCTCTCTATCTGGTGCTTATTCTCTCAGCTCCAATGCTGATGTCAGCTCTGTCTGTCGGTCTCATGGTCAGTATTGTGCAAGCTACTACTCAGGTACAAGAGCAAACTCTCTCTTTCGTACCTAAAATCATTGCTACTTTCATGGCCATAGTTTTATGTGGCAACTGGATGTTTAATATGCTTTCCAGCTTCACCATATCGACATTTGCAGACATTGCCCGTTTGGGGCCCAAATAAAAGACTATGACTGGCATGATGAGCGATCCAGCACTGCAGTTGCTGGGCGTGGGGCTACTGGCCTTCGTCAGAATAGCTCTTATTTTTGTACAAGCGCCAATTTTAGGTAGTAACCACATTCCCAATACAGTGCTTGTGGGTTTTGCTGCAGCTATTACGGTGGCAATCTACCCAACCTTGCCTGTACCTAACGACATGCCTACCGACCTATTTCCCTTCTTCGGGGCCATTCTTACTCAAGCGTGTGTAGGATTGGTTATAGGCTTTGTCTCGTTTATTGTCATAGCTGCTGCCCAATTCGGCGGCGAAATGCTTGACATTCAGATGGGTTTGTCGTCAGCGGCCTCCTTCGACCCGGCCAGCCACGGTGCTATCAACCTACTGCGTAAGGTCTTATTCTATACATCCATGAACCTATATTTGGTCCTGGATGGCCACCATCAACTTTTGGCCGCAATATATAAGAGCTACCAAGTAGTACCTCTAACCTATTTCAATATGTCAGAGAATTTGGCCATGACGCTTTTGCGCATGACCAGCGATTTGCTAGTTATCGGCACTCAAATAGCAGCTCCAGCTCTGGCGGCTCTGTTTATTGCCCAGTGCGCTTTAGGTTTGCTAGCTCGTGTAGCTCCACAAATGAATATTTTTATGCTGAGTTTCCCTCTCAACATTGCCATCGGACTGATCCTTTTAAGGCTTTCATATCCTTTAATTATGAGAGTTATGGGAAATCAGTTTGAAATAAACCTAGATCTTTTGCTACAATGCATAGGAATGATGAAGCCATAAGGAGGTGATATTAGATGGGTGGTCAGGATAGCGACAAAACTGAAGAACCAACTGAGCATAAGTTACAAGAAGCCCGCAAAAAAGGCCAAGTAATGAAAAGTCAGGAGGTAATATCCACCAGCCTGCTTTTGGCAACCGCCGGTGCAATGTATGGAGCCGGTGGCGGTATGTTGTCGAGAATACGTGAACTAACCGTCTATATTTGGGGCATGATACCAACCTACAATATGAGTGCCCGCAGTCTTAACGGGGATATTTTCCACGTTATGGTGACGATTCTGTTGGTATTAGCTCCGCTTTTAGCTGCTGGCTTTATGATGGCTATCGTAGCCAATTTAGCCCAAGTCCAATTCATATTTTCTACCGAAACTCTCAAGCCCAGCCTCAATAAGATCAACCCCTTAGAAGGCTTTAAGCGTATTTTCAGCGTCAAATCGGCTGTAGAATTGCTCAAGCAATTGGCAAAATTGGGTATTATCGGCTACATATGCTATAAAGTTGTAGGCGAAATTATCCCTCAGTTGCAAACGGCTCCGGCAATACCTTTAATGGCCACTTTAGAATTGGTTGGCCTTACCGTAAAGAGCTTAGTTATGAAGGTCTTAATCGGTATGGTAGCTATAGCTGGCCTGGACTACATCTTCCAGAAAAAGCAATTCATGAAGCAAATGCGCATGAGTATGCAAGATCTTAAAGATGAGTATAAGGAGACCGAAGGTAACCCTCAAGTTAAGGGTAAGCTTCGTCAGCTTATGCGCCAAAGCTCCCAAGGAGGCGGTGGGGGCGGTGGCAACATGATGAGTGAAGTGCCCGACGCTTCAGCAGTAGTAACCAACCCTACCCACTTAGCTGTAGCTCTGCGCTACAAACAAGGGCAGGATCCCGTGCCTATCGTAGTAGCCAAAGGCGAAAACATGACGGCTGTTCAGATCAAAATTATGGCCGAAGATCACGATGTTCCCATTGTGGAAAACGTAGAGTTGGCCAGAGCTTTGTTCAAAACTTGCGAACTTTCTGGCCCCGTACCTACCGAGATGTATAAAGCGGTAGCCGAGGTGTTGGCTTACGTAATTAAGCTGAAAAGAAAGCGTGAATTGTTGCGCCGTCGCCGTTTGGCCCGCAATGGCCCTCCACGTCGTACAGCTCGTGCTGCCACAGCCTCGCCTTCAATGCCCAAAACTCAATTTACAGCTAGAGGCATGGCTGCGGGGAGGCGTTAATACTTAGTTAGCTTTTTAGCGAACTTTTCGTCCAAGACTCGCATTTAGACCGGCCCTACTTACTTGGCCGGTTTAATTGTGAGTCTGTTAGTGTTTAAACCAAAATCTAAAATAACTGGAGAAGTCGAATAATGGGTGCCCAGCCCGGTGAAGAAAGCCTGTTAGGAAAACTAATGAAATACTCCGATATCGGCAGTGCTGTTGCCATTGTCGGTATCGTGGGTATGTTGATCGTTCCTCTCCCGCCCGATTTGCTCGATGTACTTCTGGCCTTTAACTTAGCTTGCGCTATCATTACAGTGCTCATTTCAATCTATATTGAAGAGCCTTTGCAATTCGCGGTCTTCCCTACCGTCTTGTTGGTAGCGACTTTGTTCCGTCTGGCTCTGGACGTTTCAGCTACGCGTATGATTTTGCTCCATGGCAACGAGATTGACATGGTGACAAAAATGCCCACCGGAGCTGGCCATCTTATACCTACGTTCGGAAAGGTTGCTGTAGGTGGCAACTTGATCGTAGGTTTCATTATGTTCATCATCTTGATTATCATTCAGATCATGGTAATCACCAACGGTGCTGAACGTATCGCCCAGGTAGCTGCCCGCTTTAACTTGGACGCTATGCCAGGTAAACAAATGGCCATCGACGCCGACTTACACGCCGGCAACATTGATGCTGACACAGCGCGTAAAAAGCGTAAAGATATTGAAAGAGAATCCGACTTCTACGGTTCTATGGACGGTGCCGGTAAGTTTGTAAAAGGTGACGCTATGGCGTCTATCGTGATTATGTTAGTAAACGTAGTCGGCGGTATCGGTATTGGCGTACTTTACCACGGTATGGACGCAGCCCATGCTTTAAATACTTACGCTATTTTGTCTATTGGTAACGGTCTGATGACGACCTTGCCCGCCTTCTTGATGTCTACGGCTATGGGTTTGGTCGTATCTCGTGCCGCTTCCGAATCCAACCTCGGTCGCGACGTTGTCGAACAAGTTTCCGGTCAGCCCGGCGCTTTGAAGATGGCCGGTTCCTTCATGTTAGTGCTGGCCTTCTTGTCTTTAATTGCTGGCTTACCTAAATTCATGGCCTTTACCCTGGCTTGTATTGGTGGAGCTCTCTTCTTCTTAGGCAAACAACTGGAGAAGAAGAATATGGAAGCTGTGGCTGTAGCTACAGGTGGTGCAGCAACGGCTCAAGAGCAAAAGAAAAAGACCGAGCAAAAGAAACCCGAAAGTGTGGTTCAGCTCATGCAAGTCGACCCCATCTCTTTGGAAGTCGGACGCGGCTTGCTCTCTTTGGTAGATCCCAACCAAGGTGCCAAACTTTTGGATCGTGTAACTTCCATTCGTCGCCATATCGCTTTGGAATTAGGTATAGTGGTTCCTGGTGTGCGTTTCCGCGACAACTTGCAATTGAAGCCTAACGCTTATGTAATTAAGATTAAGGAAATTGAAGTTGCTCAAGGTGAAGTCCAAGTCAACCAATTCTTGGCTATCGGCCCAGAAGAGAAGTTGAAGAATTTGCGCGGTACCAAAACTGTTGACCCGACTTACGGTATGCCAGGCGTCTGGATTTCTCCCGAGCAACGCGGTGATGCCGAGCGCTTAGGATGTATGATCTTCGACCCTGTAAGTGTTATAGCTACCCAACTTACCGAAGTTGTCAGAACTCACGCTTCCGAAATGCTTGGTCGTCAGGAAGTTCAAGCCCTTATCGATACTGTCAAAAAGACCCACCCTGCCGTGGTCAAAGAAATTTTCCCCGATGCTTTGGGCTTGGGCGAAATTCAAAAAGTATTGCAAAACTTGGTCAAAGAGCGCGTCTCTGTTCGAGACTTGGTCTCCATTTTGGAAACTATGGGCGACAATGTCCACATTACCAAGGATCCGGAGATGCTCACCGAGTTCTGCCGCGTCAGCTTGTCTCGAGTTATTTGTAAGGATTATTGCAATAATGACGGTACTATCAACGTTATTACGCTCGATCCCAAAATTGAACAAATGATTCAAGGAGCTATCCAGCGCAGTGAGTTAGGCTCTTTCTTAACCTTAGATCCGAACTTAGGCCAAGAAATTTTACAAGCGATTTCCAACCAGGCCAATGCTTTGCAAGAACGCGGTTTGCAACCCATACTTTTAGTGGCTCCGCAAATTCGTCCAGCTGTGCGTAAGCTCACTGAGCGTTCTTTCCCCAACTTGGTAGTGCTGTCTTGGAACGAAATAGCTCCTAAGATCAACGTAAACTCTGTCGGTATGGTTTCTTTCTAAACTATACTGTGCCGGAGCTAAACTCAAAAGCTCCGGCACTTAGAGTATGCTAAAACTTTTTCTCTTAATTTTGCCGCTGCTTAAAGCGAGAACGGAAGGTCAAAACAAGCTATGGAAATGGAACCCAGAGTAGGTTTAAGCCCTGAAGAAATGATCGCCAACTTCAATCGCATGTATCAAGATGCTTGGGAGCGCAGCCGCGAACAAATTGACTGGCAAGCTATAAAAAGACCCAAT
Source organism: Candidatus Bruticola papionis (assembly GCA_002407045.1). Classification (GTDB taxonomy): domain Bacteria; phylum Vulcanimicrobiota; class Xenobia; order Xenobiales; family Xenobiaceae; genus Bruticola; species Bruticola papionis. The sequence goes on from DHKB01000057.1 coordinate 36,140, forward strand.
GCCGATTTATCCAAATGGGTTTTGGAAGTTTTGGAAATTGTCATGGCCTCCTCACGCGACGCTATGACTTTTACTTTAATGGAAAACAATAAACGTATAGCTGAACAAATGGTTGAGCAAGGCTTGCCTGTTCATATGGAAGAAGTACAAGATGACGGCTCTTCAGAGCTTGATTTTGATCGTTTAGCTTAAAACATTCGCTATTGCTAGCACAAAAATACGCCTTACCAAACTAGCTTTGGCAAGGCGTATTTTTTTAGTCATCGACCCAAGTTATATCTTTTTCAGCTTCCCAAAAGGTAGCTCCATTAAAAATAGGAGCAGCCAAAAAAGCTTTTAAACACTCCATTTCATCTTCAAGATCCACTTCCCATACAGCACCTTCTTTAGAAGGTTCATACTGATATACTTCCATATGGAAGCCACCAGATGGTCGGTTGTACCCTTGAAACCAATACTTAACACCACCATAAACATAGACAATGTCCTGTCCAGTATAAACGGTATCTAAAAATTGATGAGGATCACCATCAATCATAAATTCACCCCCTTAAAGTACCTACCATACTTTTGTATCATCTCGTCAGTAATAGGAATAGCATCAGTACGACCGCCTTTCCCCTCTCTAGTCATACTAAAACTTTTATCATAAGTGTGATAATGTAAAACTGGTTCTTTATTATTACCAGTCAAATTACTCTCACGGTGATAGGCTATTTCTAGGTATAGACACTTGTCTTTATCATAAAAGCGCATTTCTTTGAAGTTGCCATTATGGTCAAGCTTTATGTAAGCAGCACTAGAATGAGCAGAAGCAGGCAAACTGTGTTGACCATTAAGACCTTCTAAGATCTTGACTCCGTCAATATAGCCAACGGTCTTATAAGTATACGGAACCGAAATACCGGCTGCAAAAGAGCCTCTTCCTCCCATATCACTTCCTCCCCTTATGCATAGGATGTTCTACTACAATTAAATTGCCAGCCATCTCCTTATAGGGAGAGTCAAAACAAATAATCGCATTAGGTTCTAGCGCATTAAGCATGGCATCATAACCACGCAAATATGCTTCCTTGTTATTGCGTTTGCATCCAATCATCCCCACAGCAACTGCAGAATGTTTTTCAATGCCATCAAAACAAAACAAATAACTTGCCGGAGTACTCCAACTAATAGTTGGCACAACAATGCGTCCATGCTCTTGCCAATAAGCCCCACACCATCTACTATGGGCAACGCTCTCAATTTGTCTCCACATTGGCATGTCTGCATAAGTGGAGAAATCTGGAGTCAATAAAAAAGCATACTGAGATAATTTTTCCAAAGATCGCTCCGGCGTCTTATAGACACCACTGAACTTATAATCATCCTTGAAAAAGTGGACTCCCTTAGCTCTATTGGCTTCGGAGTCATTGGGTTTAGTATCAGAGAAAGCAATTAAAGACAAATTCTCTAAATTAACATCTTGCCTTTTAAGGCGAGGTATGTCCCACCTTCCTTGTCCTTCGTAATTGTTACGAAGAAAAAGAGGACTACATTTTTGTTTTGGATATTTCATTCTATTCTCCTAAATTATTATCAACATTTTTACAAAAAAAAGTTGATTGAATTTAAGGGACAGATATGCTAGACTCAAACTGTCATAGGATATGTCTAGGCATATCTGTTTTACGAGCGGCTGCAAAGTTGGCGGTGGTGCGTCATTTTTTGCAGCCGTTTGTAATATTGTTAAACTTTCCTTAAGTAATTATTTTTCTACCTTACGACTAGGTATTAGCGAGATTTATAAACTCCGTAAAGTAGTACTTGCGATTACGCTTGCGATCGTCGCCAGATAACACATTTGCTCCCTCAAGTTTATTTATGTATCGTTTCGCTTGAGCTTGCGTTACCCCCAATTTTGAGGCAAGGTATTTAGAAGTAATAATTGGCTGAGTAAAGAGGCATCTAACTATCTTTCTACATTGCTGAGCGTTTGTGACATGTTGTACAACTGCATATGTTCCTGTATACAACTTGTAAAGTGACTCTAAACATTCTATCTGAATATTTGCTTGCACTATACACTTCTGTAGAAAAAAACGAATCCAGTTATTATAGTTGCCCATGCGAGACTCATTCAATTTATTGTAATAGACGAGTTTGTCACGGCTAATAGCCTCGCTTATATTAAAGAATGGACGACAAGCAGCCTCAGCCCTCTGCAAATAGAGCCCAACAAGCAATCTACCTACTCGTCCATTTCCATCATCAAATGGATGGATAGACTCAAACTGAGAATGGAAAATAGCAGCCTTTATTAGGGGATTCATCCCATCAGAACGATTATTAATAAATTCAAGCAAATCCCTCATATAAGTATTTGTCTCAGTATGGGAAGGAGGAATAAATATCGTAGTCCCGGCACTATTAACAATTCGATTATCCCTTTGCTTATACTTATTAGATCGTGAATCACTACGAGCAGCAGTAAGCCCGTATTGTAAAATAGTGTGAAGTTCTTGTATCAGTTCATCAGAAAAAACATCATTACAAAGTTTTATAATACCGTAAAGAAACGCATCAAGGAAATTTCGCGAGTAGGGAGCATCAGTATCAAATTTATCTGATCCTTCCACAATTTCTTCAAACGCGTCACTGACTGTCATTTGAATGCCCTCAATGCCAATAGAAGAAACGAATTCCCTTACTTTGAAAAAAGGAACTGTCACTCCAATGACCCCATTCGAAAAGTTATTATAATCATACGTTTTAGCTTCTAACACACCAAGTAACTTGGAAGCTTCAAAAAGTTCATTTAGAAACTCATCAACGTTGTAATCATGAATACGATCTTTTAACAACTTCAACATGAGACTAGCTCCTTTCTCAAAAAAATTACCATACTGTATAATACCATTATATACAGTATACATTACAATGTCAACACTTAATGAACATCTTTTTTACAAACATGTTCGTTAAGTGTTGACTTTAATTAAACAAGGACTCTTCAGAGCTTGATTTTGATCGTTTAGCTTAAAACATTCGCTATTGCTAGCACAAAAATACGCCTTACCAAACTAGCTTTGGCAAGGCGTATTTTTTTTGTAATAAAGCGATAAATAAATGGCAAAGTTATAGCTGAGAAATTGGCAATAATAGTCCGGTACACTGCAAGCATAGAAAAGGCCGCAATTTATAGAAAAAATCCGGCCACATCAAAAAGTAAAGCGGGGGACACAAATATGGATATAGCAAGTTTAGGCACTAACATCTTAGGAGTTTTTTGTGGACAAAGTCAGAAAGCTCACAATATGCAAATGATGGCTACTGACTATCAGAATGCCCAGACGATCTACGCTTCTATCGATGCTCAAGCACAAAAAAGTGCTATGGAACGTTGGAAAATTGCCAGCGATACTCAGACCAAAATCTTTGAAATTCAACAAGAAGTGACTGTCAATCGTGCCAAAACCCAAGACAAAATGTTTAATAAATGGTGCGAATATATTAAATCTTAGCTTTTCCTTACTATTACTTATAATCGTAGACTTTATACTCTGATCTGACCTTTGTAAGCACATAAAAATCAACTGACTAAATAATGCCAAGGGGGGCGAGACAATGATTATTTCCAACCACTCTTTAGACAACGTTGCACTTCGCTTATCGCCATTGCCGCCACAGCACCAGAATTTAGCGCCTCCTCCTCTAGAAGCAACAGATATTAGCGACTCCGTGCTCTTATCTGGGGAGAGACAAAGTAGCGAGCAAACTCTTCAAGCTTCTCCACCGCCGCTTACAGAGCTACCAAACAACAATAGCCAAAATACAACTGAAGCATCAGAGCAAAGCCAAGTTAAGACTAAGCAAGAGCACCTACCAGCAGAAGAACGCGAGCCCCAGTGCCGCAGCCGTCCGGAAAGCTATTCGGCTGCCACTTCAACAAATTGCGCCTTTAGTTCAGAAGCAGCACCGGCGCTACTCTTTCAGGAAGATTTCATTGCAACTTGGCCACTTAGTAGTGCTTGGTCACCTAATGAAACAAATGCCAATAGCTCACAAGTCGGCTACTGGCCAAGCTCTGCCACACGAACTGAAAATTTACAAGCTGACATTGCACCAATTGAGGAACTTCCAGCTGAAGCCTCACCAGCCGAAGCATTACCAACTGATGAGTCACAAATTGGCAGTTCCCAGGCTGAGGTATTACAAACTAATGAGTCACAAGTTGGCATTTTAGCAACCGAGGTATCACCAGCAGAATCGACTAAGACAAACTCAGCAACAGAGCCATGGCAGTCGGCCTCAGCCCAGCTAGAGGAGCCTCAGGCAAAGGAAGAAACAAATACCAGTGAAGCAAGGAGCACAGCCAATTCTATCGCTGTCGAAAGTGCCTCCCCTACTCGCTCTAAAGCAGAGGCCAAAAAGGCGCCCTCAGCTGAGGGGCCACCTAGCCAAGCTGAAGAGCAAGCACTTAAAGAAGAGAAAGAACAGCAAGAAAAACAGCGCGTGGAAGTTATTTACGACCGCATTAAAGCAGAAAGGTTGCTTCATGAAGCTAAAAGGCAAGCGATTTGGGCCGATTTACAAACAGAGTTGCGAAGAATCTGGCGGGAGGTAATGTTAAGGCGCAAAAAATCGGAAGACGATTATCTGAAGAATTGGCAAAAGCTCTTCCTTAATGCAGGATAGAAAATACCTACAATCGGCAACGGCAGCCTAAACTAGACAACTTAGCCAATTAGATGGACTTGCTCTACTAGGCTGCCCGTACCGATTATAGCTAGACCACCAGCACAATTATTTGTCCAGCTCTAGACAATTTATCTAAATTAAAAATTCTCAGAAAAAAAATTATGTTAATTTTCCTGAACTAAATTTCACAAATAAGCAACAAGACAGCCTTTTTTTAAAGGGGCTAACCATTTATAATACTAGGGAAAATAATTGCATTTTAGCCAGAACGTTCTGGCCTTTAGCCTTGTAAGGAGGCCTATATAAATGGTTGCCCCTATCGGAATCAATACCAATACATATTCGCAAGCCAACGCTACTCGCAATATGCAGCAAGTTGGCGGCCAAAGCCAAGTAACCCGTAAAAACGACGTTGCTCCTCAGAGCGAAGCTCACAACACTGCTGCAGCCGACAACGTTCAGCTCTCCGAAGGCGTTTCTTTTGCTCAGAATGCTGAAGAGAACGCTACTCATATAGGTGCTGCCCAAAATCAGTTTGAAGAAGAGATCGGCGATGCTTTTGAAAGCGCCGAAGAGCCCGAAGTTGGCGCTGCTCAGGCCGGTACTGCTGGCACAACCGAAGAAGCTGCCGCCCCCAAAGAGCCGCAAACTGACGAGTACGGTTTCATTTTGATGGATGACCAAGGCAATACCATTGGCGGAAGCGTTCCTACCGATGATGGCGGCGCTGGTACTCCTCCTCCCGTAGACGGTGGCAATGGCGGTGCTGCTGGTGAAGTTCCCCCCGAAGATGGCGGAGCCGGTGAAACAGAAAGTGCTGCAGCTCGCGCCGAGCGTCTCCAGAAGATGGAACAAGATCGCGAAGCCGCTCTCTCTATCCTCACCCAGATGCAAGCCGACCGTCAGAAATGGCTGGCCGAGTTGATGAAGATCCTTTCCGATACTCAGGCTTCCATTTTCGATATTATTCAGCAAGCTGCCAACAACCGCGCCATGGCTTTCGACAGAGCCATGATGGGTTGGTCCAGAGTATTTAACGGTCACTAATTGGCCAAACTAACTATATAGAATAAAGGGCCGTGTGTTCGCCGCATAGACAATACTTGTGGTAAGCGCGGCTCTTTTTTTTACACAAGTGGCGTAAAGCCATCCCTTTAGGCGTGGGGACAAAAAAATGCAAAGATGCCTTCTCCACTGGTTTTATCCATAAAAGAAGACATCTTTTAAACGCTATTTAGCTTTTCTTCTTAAATTTTACTCGGCTAGATATTTTTCCAATTGGCAGTAATATCGTTGCGAGCTCCGGCTTTAGCTTTTTCAATAAGCAAATCGGCCATCTTATTAACAGCCCAAGGGAAGTGAGCCTCTCTTAAGGAGCGGTAGTCAAAGTCGCAAACATAATTGGTAATATCGATAGCATAAAGCACATGGTCTTTAACAGCGAACTCTAAAGCGTTCATATCATAGCCAATAGCGCTGTTAAACTTAATAGTATACTCTTCAGCTTTAGCTAAATCGGCAGGGTCAAGTACTCCCTGGTCTTGGACATATTCACCCTGGCCCATAGGACGAGGAATATAACGAATAGCTCTAGCGTTGGTGCGACCAATACTTAAGCAACGAATATAATCTTCCCAAGCGATAAATTCTTGCAAAGTCATAGTCAGGCTGCCGGACTCGTTGTAAGCTTTAATGGCATCTTCTTTGCTATAAATTTTGTAAACGCTCTTCCAACCGCCACCAAAAGCCGGCTTCATAATGCAAGGTAAACCAACTTCTGCTAAACGAGCGTCCCAATCGATAGGCCACATGTTGCGCAAAGAACCAGCCGTAATGTCAGCAGTGTAAGCTAAGTTGGGTAATACTACAGTTTTGGGTACGGGGATACCCAAACGCTTGGCTAAAGAGTAGCCAAAGAATTTATCATCAACATTCATCCAGAACGGATTATTGACAACGTAGGTGCCTTGCAAAGAGGCTTGCTTCAGATAAACTTGATAGTAAGGTACTTCGTGGGAAATACGATCCAAAATGGCGCCGTAAGGGCACTTTTCACCACAGCTGGTACCGCCCAAGTGAATATATTCAGCTTGTACGCCACAGTCGCGGCGGTTTATTTCTGCCAATACGCCATCAGGAAAACTGTCCTCACGACCGCGCAAAATACCGACTTTCAACATGTTGTAAACAACCCTCCTCAAAGGAATAGGCGACCCCTAGGCCGCTGCTTAAAAATGTCTGCGAGTTTTGAAAAACTCACTATGGTCAGCGTCTTTTATTGAAATGAGCTAAAGCCCAATTGCGCACACCTAAGTCATCATCATGCAAAGCACTGCGCAAAAATTCATCACTTTCTGTTTCGGCAGCTAAAGCGTAAGCACGACGACGCACACTGGCATCGCCATAATTGCGGCAAAGATCATAAAGTGCGGTACATTGCACTTTAAATTTCTGATTTTGTAAATCTATGCGCTCTTCAGGATCCATAAGAGACATTAAGTCTAGGACGCCATGCAAAAGAGGCATTATATCATCGCTCCAATAAGAAATATTCTCGACAATATGGCGGAGAACTTTAGGAGCATTTTCTGTAGCTTTAGCTAAGCACGTAACGGCTTTCCTAGCCAAGAAGTTAGGAGCATAAACAGGCTGCTTCAAGAAGCCGCTAGAAACGCTCTTCTCAACATCAAGGCCCAAAGCCCATTGGCAAATAGTTAATTTGTTATCAGCAGTAAAGCCGCGTATTCCCAAAGACTGCTCTATAAGAGCTAAACGTCCCTCTTTGGAAAGATAATCACTAACTAAGAGGCAAATAAAGAGACAAACTCTATCATTATTGCTTAATTCCGGCTTACTCACCAAAGCTTTACCACAATATAAGCTTTCCTCTTTTTTCAAAGGCTCAAGCGAAGCTTCTCGAGCGAAATTAACTTCCGTCTCGGGGTTGATAAGCTCACAGGCAAAGCTGATAATCTTATCGACCATGATAGTTTCTCCGGCATTTTCGCATAGCCAAGCCATAGCTAAAATCCCGCCGGGAGAGACTTGAATCAATTGGCTGAGAGCCTTCTGGCGTGTACTGTCATTTAACTTTTTAGTTTTAAATATCTCACGAGCTAAAGCATCAATCCAATCTTGCTCTGTTACAGAAGCCTGTTCTCCGGCCACATCGCGTTTCATACAACGTTGCAAACGCCTGCGAGCCGCCCCCTTAACTTGCTGTAAGGCTGCGCTACTGAAAACCTCGTCCAAAAGAAAATCCTCCCAACGAAAGCTTGGGACATCACTCTTTCCCAACTCCGTTACCTTACTTATTCCATGTTCACTTTAGCAAAAAAAAGCAAAAAACCTGCTCATGCCAGAGTGAGCAAAGTACCAAAAAGGCGGGCCCGCCCTTATAAATAAAACAAGAACGGCCCGCCTCCCACATGAATGCGAGCAGATGAGAACCAAATAACTTATAAGCTACCGGCTCTCATCTCCGGCTTTCAATCTAGAAATTAAAGGGATCGCTGCCCAAGCTTACAGCTAAGCTGTCTTCGGGAGCAAGAGAGCCATCAAAAACTGAAGGTTCTTCATGCTTAGTTTCCTCGTAGACTTTAGCACCATGCAAACCAATCTTCACCTGGCGATATTGTTCCATACCAGTACCGGCAGGGATCAACTTACCAATGATGACGTTCTCCTTCAAGCCGCGCAAGTGGTCAACTTTACCATTGATAGCAGCTTCGGTGAGAACTTTGGTAGTCTCTTGGAAGGAAGCAGCTGATAAGAAGGAGTCGGTAGCCAAGGAGGCTTTGGTAACACCCAAGAGCACAGGCTCGAAGGTAGCGAAAGCTCTGAGCTTATCGGCAGCACCGGCTTCTCCGAGTTCAGCAATAAGCTTATCGTTCTCGGCGCGAACCATATTGTTCTGGCTCTCAACATAAAGTACATCTTGCAAACTACCAGGCAACATGTTGGTGTCACCAGCATCGGTAATGCGTACTTTACGCAGCATCTGACGTACAATCACTTCTACGTGCTTATCGCTGATGTCTACACCTTGATCGCGGTACACAGTTTGCACCTGGTCTACGATGTAGCGCTGTACGTGCTCCAAGCCCTTGATGCGCAGAATGTCATGAGGATTCATGAAGCCATCGACAATGACGTCGCCAGCAACCACGGTATCACCTTCGGTGACATTGAGTCTGGCATTGTGAGGCACCAACATGTCGAACTCGTCTTCGACACTACCGTCGGCACGGCGACGAGTAATGGTAACCTTTTGCTGGCCTTTCTCTTCACCAAGAGTGACTACACCGCTAATTTCAGCCAAGAAGCCCAAGTTCTTAGGTTTGCGAGCTTCGAAGAGTTCTTCTACACGAGGTAAACCTTGTACGATGTCTTCCTGAGCTACACCACCGGTGTGGAAGGTACGCAAGGTCAACTGAGTACCAGGTTCACCGATAGACTGAGCAGCTACAATACCGACAGTTTCGCCGATTTCGACGGGCTTACCGGTAGCCAAGTTGCGGCCATAGCACTTAGCGCAAACACCGTGTTCGGCGTGACAAGTCATGACAGAGCGGATTCTGAAGCCAGGACGATACCAAGTGTGGCGATCCTCCGGATTGGGCTTAATGAAACCGCTGGCGTCGGCGTCGCGAGAGAGCCAACGCTCGATATCGGCGGCCTGCTCTTCTTCGATCAGATCGCCGGAGCTAATATGGCAAGGATTGCCGCTCTTATCCTCATAGTCGAGATCCTGAGCAGCGTAACGACCAGTCAGACGCTCAGCTAAGCGCATCTTGACATCGTTACCATTGACAGCTGGCTCAACCAAAATACCATGGCTGGTGCCACAATCGGCTTCGCGCACGATAATATCTTGAGAAACATCGATCAAGCGGCGAGTGAGGTAACCAGAGTCAGCCGTACGCAACGCGGTGTCGGCCAGACCTTTACGAGCGCCGTGGGTACCAATGAAGTATTCCAATACGGTCAAACCTTCACGCAAGTTGGCGCGAATAGGCATCGGGATGATCTTACCAGTCGGGTCAGCCATCAAACCGCGCATACCGGCCAGCTGTTTCACCTGGGATGGGTTACCACGAGCACCAGAGGTTGCCATCATAAACACCGGGTTCAAGCGATCTAAGTGGCGCATCATCGCTGAACCGACTTCCTCGGTGGCGTCAGCCCAAATCTTGTTGAGCTGCAAATAGTGTTCATTTTCAGTCAAGAAGCCTCTAGCTAAGAAGCGATCGGCCACGGCAACCTTTTCGTCGGCGTGAGCCAAAATGCGGCCTTTCTCAGGAGGGATCTTGATATCGTGTACGCTGATAGACGTACCAGAACGAGTGGCAAACTTATAACCCAAAGCCTTGAGGTTATCAAGGAAAGCAGCGGTCTTGGTATTGCCATGAGCGGAGTGAGTGCGTTTAACCAACGCGACGATGTCTTTCTTGCCGAAGGGATGGTTAAACTCGGCAAAGACCATACGACCTTTACCCAATTTGCGACCGTCGCCAGGCATAATGGAATCTTCGCGAATATTGTCAGGAACAGCGCCCCACATGAGCAAACGACCCACAGTAGTGGAAACGCGCTCGTTAAACAGGCTGACGAAAATGGGAGCCTGAATTTCAACTACGCCAGATTCGTAAGCTAAAATAGCTTCGTTGACGGAGCTGAAGCACTTACCTTCGCCTTTGGAGTCGTGCTTTTCAATAGTGAGGTAATACATACCCAACACCATGTCCTGAGTAGGCACGGTAGCGGGAGAGCCGTAAGCGGGCAAGAGAATGTTGTGCGCAGACAACATAAGAATGCGAGCCTCGGCTTGAGCGCCGGCAGACAAAGGAAGGTGAACAGCCATCTGGTCACCATCGAAGTCGGCGTTATAAGGAGTACATACCAAAGGATGAAGTTGTAAAGCTTTACCCTCTACCAACACGGGCTCGAAAGCCTGGATACCTAAGCGGTGCAATGTTGGGGCGCGGTTGAGCAAAACGGGGTGATCGACAATAACCTCTTCCAAAGCGTCCCAAACTTCGGCACGGGCTTTTTCGACCATGCGCTTGGCTGCTTTAATGTTGAGAGCCTTGCCATTGTCAACCAAGTTTTTCATGACAAAGGGTTTAAAGAGCTCCAAAGCCATTTCTTTAGGCAGACCGCACTGGTGCAATTTCAACTTCGGGCCAACTACGATTACGGAACGGCCGGAGTAGTCTACACGCTTACCGAGCAAGTTCTGACGGAAACGACCTTGCTTACCCTTGAGCATATCGGATAAGCTCTTCAAAGGACGACTGTTAGGACCAGTGACGGGACGACCACGACGGCCGTTGTCGATCAAGGCATCGACAGCTTCCTGAAGCATGCGCTTTTCGTTTTTGACAATAATGTCGGGAGCCCCTAAATCCTGTAAACGACGCAAGCGGTTGTTACGGTTGATAACACGGCGATATAAGTCGTTCAAGTCGGAAGTAGCAAAACGAGCGCCATCGAGTTGCACCATAGGACGCAAATCGGGGGGAATGACGGGAATAACCGTCAAGACCATCCACTCAGGGCGGTTGCCAGACTTACGGAAAGCTTCGACAACTTCCAAGCGCTTGATAGCTTTGGCTTTGCGCTGTCCGCTCTGCTCGACAATGTCAGTGCGCAGCTCTTCGTAAAGTTTGTCTAAGTCGATCTCTTTGAGAAGCTCTTGAATAGCCTCGGCACCCATACCGGCACGGAAGTTGCCATAAGGATACTTTTCTTTGAGCTCGCGGTACTCTTGCTCGGAAAGGAGCTGGTACTTTTTGAGGCCGATTTCGGGATCACCTGGATCGATTACAATGTAACTGCTGAAATAGATAACCTTCTCCAAATTGCGAGGAGAAAGCTCTAGAAGTAAGCCTATACGAGAAGGCACACCCTTAAAGTACCAAATATGCGTCACGGGAGAGGCCAAATTGATGTGGCCCATGCGCTCACGGCGCACTTTAGCGCGGGTAATTTCTACGCCGCACTTATCGCAAATCAAACCCTTGTGACGTACGCGTTTATACTTACCGCAATGGCACTCCCAGTCTTTTACCGGACCAAAAATGCGCTCACAGAAAAGTCCATCGCGCTCAGGTTTGAGAGTTCTATAGTTAATAGTTTCGGGCTTCTTGACTTCGCCGAACGACCATTTACGAATCTGTTCGGGAGAGGCAAGACCTATTTGCATAGCCTCAAAATTATTGACATCCATATTAACTTGAGTCCTCCTGGTGGGCGGCAGAAGATAGGTTACTAATAGAACCTCTCTCCTCTGCCAGCCGCAGTAAGAGCTTTTAACCTAAGAAGCCTTAGATTTAAGCCAGAGCATTATCGGACATACCAAAGATTTCGTGCGATCCACTACTGTGCACTTGCTCTTGTTCTTCCACCGAGCGGATCTCAATCTCACGTCCGTTGGAGCCCAGAATCTTGACATCCAGGGCCAAACTCTGCAATTCCTTGATGAGTACTTTGAAGGACTCAGGAACGCCGGGTTCGAGAACATTTTCACCCTTGACAATGGCTTCATAAGTTTTGACACGACCCAAAACGTCGTCGGACTTAACAGTAAGAAGCTCTTGGAGAGTGTAAGCAGCACCATAAGCTTCGAGGGCCCAGACTTCCATTTCACCGAAGCGCTGACCACCGAACTGGGCTTTACCACCCAAAGGCTGCTGAGTAATCAAGCTGTAAGGACCGGTGGAACGAGCGTGAATCTTGTCATCCACCAAGTGGGCCAACTTGAGCATGTAGATCTGACCGACAGTGACGCGACCATCGTAAGGCTCACCGGTACGCCCATCGTAAAGAACGGTCTTACCGTCTACAACGACGTGTCTGCGATAAAGCTCGATATAAGCCGCGATTTCGCGAATTTGCTCTAAGCTGTAATGTTTGCGGTGACCGATAAGGACTTCGCCCAGACGATCTTCCAAGCTGCGCTCACGCAAAACTTGATTCACTTCGTTGATATCAACGTCGTAACCGCGCAATTCTTTGATGATAGCAGCAGCTAATTGATTTTCAGGAGTCTCATCGATAATTTTCTTGAGCTCTTGAGTAGTGTAGATAAGCTTGGTCTTATTCTTGATGAACTCTTGCAAACGAGAGATGCGGCTGGGTTCATCTAAGACATAGACCAACTCTTCGGTATTGAGATAGACACCTTTGCGCTGCAAGTCAGCTTGCAAGTTAGCGGTATTCATCACATAGCGAAGTTCTTCTTCGGAAGCAGAGTCGAAAACAGGAACCTCTACGCGGAAGCGAGGTTTACCAGGCTCAGAAAGCATGGCCATAGCCAAACCCAAGTGAGTTTCCAAAATCTGACCGATATTCATACGAGAAGGTACACCCAAGGGGTTCAGAACGATCTGAACGGGAGTGCCATCGGGCAAATAAGGCATATCCTCGATAGGCATAACGCGAGAGACTACACCCTTGTTACCGTGACGTCCGGCCATCTTGTCGCCTTGCATAATTTTACGCTTCTGAGCGACATAAACACGCACTAATTTGTTGACGCCGGGCTTAAGATCGGTAGACTTCTTGCCACCATTTTCCTCGTCATCACGGTTAAAGACCTTAACATCGATAACTTTACCCTTCTGGCCGTGAGGCACTTTGAGGGAAGTATCACGCACGTCGCGGGCTTTTTCGCCGAAAATAGCACGGAGCAAGCGTTCTTCAGCGGTAAGTTCGGTCTCACCCTTAGGAGTGACTTTACCTACCAAGATATCTTCAGTGTTGACCTCAGCGCCGATACGGACGATACCATTTTCGTCGAGATCTTTGAGGGCGTCTTCACCTACGCTGGGAATGTCGCGAGTAATTTCTTCGGCACCGAGCTTAGTGTCGCGAGCCTCACACTCATGCTCTTCAATGTGAATAGAGGTGAATACGTCGTCGCGGGCTACTTCTTCGCTAAGCAAGATAGCGTCTTCGTAGTTGTAACCTTCCCAAGGCATGAAGGCTACCAAAACGTTACGTCCTAAGGCCAACTCTCCATTTACGGAAGAAGCGCCATCAGCCAAAACGCTGCGCACATCAACGCGCTGTCCCAAGCTCACAGCGGGACGCTGGTTGATGCAAGTGCCGGCGTTGGAACGCTTAAACTTACGCAAATGATAGACGTGTTCTTGACCGAGCTCGTCGGTAACGGTAACAGCGGTAGCGGAAACTGCGCTGACAAAGCCTTTGTGCTTGGAAACAACCAAAGCGCCGGAGTCGGTGGCAGCTCTGTATTCCATACCAGTACCAACGATAGGAGCTTGAGGAGAAAGCAAAGGTACAGCTTGGCGCTGCATGTTTGCACCCATGAGGGCTCGGTTGGCGTCGTCGTGCTCCAAGAAGGGGATCAAAGCCGTAGCTACAGAGACGATTTGCTTAGGAGTTACGTCCATGAAGTCGACTTCTTCGCGAGCGACAACCGTGGTTTCTTTCTTGCCACGTTTACGGCGGACTACTACGCGGTCGTCAATAATGTTGCTGCGCTCGTCGAGGCGAGTGTTGGCCTGACAAATTACATATTCGTCTTCAACATCAGCGTCTTGGTACTGAATCTCGTCGGTAACGTGTACGCGCACAGGCACTTTGACGTCTTGAGCCAACAGCTCATCGTAGTCACGGCGCTCAATGATATCTCCACTGTGGAAAACAGCACCGGTGCTAGGGTTGGTAACATCGGCAGAGAGAATCAGATTGACCTTGCGGTAAGGAGCTTCAATGAAACCGAAAGAGTTTACTCGACCATAAGTAGCCAGAGAACCGATCAGACCAATGTTGGGGCCTTCAGGGGTTTCAATAGGGCAAATACGGCCATAGTGAGAGTCGTGTACGTCGCGGACTTCGAAGCCAGCACGCTCACGGGAGAGACCGCCAGGGCCCAAAGCGGACAGACGACGCTTGTGAGTAAGCTCGGCCAGCATATTGGTCTGGTCCATGAACTGGGAGAGCTGGGAAGATCCGAAAAACTCTTTAATAGCAGCGGTTACAGGACGAGTGTTGATGAGCAACTGAGGAGTGATCGTTTCCACATCCTGTACAGACATACGCTCACGCACTACGCGCTCTAAACGGAGCAAACCGACGCGGAACTGATTCTGAAGCAGTTCGCCTACGCCACGGATACGACGGTTGCCTAAGTGGTCGATATCGTCATGTTTTACCAGTACGTCGAAGCTATCTTCGCTGTCGGCTTTGAGCTTCATTACGCCATTTTCGACATAGAGATGGAGACCTTCGTCTAAAGAGACGGTAGGCTCTTTTTCATCCTGACGTCGGTAAGCGTCAGCTTTCATTAAAGCCAACACGTAACGGATAGCGGCAACAACGTCGTCTTTGCTAAGAATGGAAGGATACTCCAAGCGCTTACCGCACTCGCAGCAATCTTCTTTATCGGGCATGTTGTAGGCGCCACAGTGGGTGCACACAATCTTGCGGCCCAATTTGCGAGCCAAACGATAGCTACCTACTCTGGCTAAATCGTAGCGTTTGCGCTCGAAGAATAAATTGTTCAACAACGTACGGGCGCTCTCTTGAGAGGGCTGCTCACCAGGACGTTGCTTTTTATAAATTTCTAACAGAGCTTCTTCTACAGTCTCTACAGAGTCTTTAGCGAGAGTGTTCTCAAGCAAAGGCTCGCCATTAAAGAGAGCTCTGATATCATCATCACTTTCATACTCTAAAGCGCGCAGCAACACGGTTGCGGGCAGCTTGCGGGCTTTATCGATACGCACATAAATGATACCGGCAGTATCGGTCTCGAATTCCATCCAAGCGCCGCGGTTAGGAATAACTACAGCCGACCAAGTGGAATGACCAGTGTTAGGATCTTCGTGATGCTGATAATAGATACCCGGAGAACGTACCAACTGGCTAACGATAACACGCTCGGCGCCATTGATAATGAACGTTCCTTGCTCAGTCATAGCAGGGAAATCGCCAATAAAGATCTCTTGTTCCCTAGCTTCGCGTACTTCGCCGTTTTCTTTGGTGGTTAAGCGAACTTTAACTTTTAAAGGATAGGCGTAAGTGGCATCTTTGTCACGGCACGTTTCAACCGACTGGGGCGGTTCGTCTAATTTATGCTCAAGGAATTCCAGCACTAAGTTGCCGGTAAAGTCCTCGATTGGAGATATATCTTTAAAGGTATCGTCCATACCTTTTTGTAAAAAGCGGCTGTAAGACGAGCGCTGGAGCTCAATTAAGTAAGGGAGCTCCATAACCGGCGGAATTTTTTGGAAAGATATACGCCCTGTGGCCTCGTTCTTGTGTCGAAGAAACGACATTCGAGAAGATCCTCCTCTGCGCAATTAGCTGACATACTCCCCATGCCCAAGGGTAGAGGATTCTTAGATGCAAACGAACTCTATTTCCGCTGAACGGATTATGCAAGTTCTCTCTAAATAGATGATGCCCCATCTATGTACAAATATTCTCATTCTCTGCGCCCTACTTTTCTGCTGGCGAGAGCAGATCCCATAAGGCGTCTCAGCTGAATATGCTTCGGAAACAGATTGCCTCTCCAACCAATCGCAGCAAGGCGGAATAGCCACACCGAAAGGTTGCAAGTTGTAGCATTTTTAGCTTATTCCTACGCGAAGAAAGAACAAAAAGAGCGCACACCAGCACCTTGCCAGTGCGTAAGCTCCTTAGCCATCCCCTTTTATAGAACTTTTCAAGCAAAACTTGTTCCGAGTCTTATCAATACTCAACCCAAACTGATCGGCAAAACACCGATCTCGCGAGGGCTTAACAGCCCCATGAGGGAATTTTGGCCCTCTATCGCGCATGATATAATACAACAATAAGATAGTAAAGTCAAGTTTAGGCAAACATCAGAGCCCAGCCAGAGCCAAGCTACTTATCAAAAACCTAGTTTCAAGTAATTTTTTTTGTTATAATGCCCCGGCAACTTAAACAAATTGACACACTTTGGGAGGAACAAAATGGAACCAGATGCCAAACTTGAAGCTATTGTCGAGCGCATTGAAGCTTTGGAAGAAGAAAAAGCAGGCATAGCTCAAGATATCAAAGACGTATATGCCGAAGCAAAAATCGAAGGATTCGATGTTAAAGTTTTGCGCCGTATTATTAGCTTGCGCAAGCTTGAACCTCAAGAAAGAGAAGAGCAAGAAAGTTTATTGACTCTCTACATGCAAGCTTTAGGAATGTATAGCAACGCTCATAACAAACCAGAAGAGACAAAATAAACTATTTTTTGCGGCTTGTCAGCTGTTCAATAGTTTTATTGCCTGTACAGAAAAACGGTCTAGCATTGACAAGCCGCAAAATATGGATATAATCATTCGAGCATAGTTATGTCGAGGCGTAGCGCAGCCTGGCAGCGCGCAACGTTCGGGACGTTGAGGTCGGAGGTTCAAATCCTCTCGCCTCGACCATACAGCGGATAAAGGGCCAATCAGCAAGGGGTGTTGATTGGTTCTTTTTTTGCGTCCTACACTGTTGAGCAAGCACTTATTTTACAGTGACTATTTTTGGCTAGACTTGGACGTCGATAACTTCCTCTGGATCTACCGTCTCAAAGTTGCGATACTTGGCTGGCAGTAACTCAAACAGCCTATGCATAATTTGCAAACGAAAAGGATCAGTGTCCTCAATAATTCTATGTTCAAAAGGACGAACAGCCGTTTTTATATATGGTTCAATAATATCTTCTATTTGACTAAAACGAACCACAACATTTTCAGGTTCACCAGCAGGAAAGCGGCCAAAGATTAAGCTTCCAGGCTTACTTAAAACAACAGCATCAATATCAGGCAAAACGGTAGGTTCCATTTCTGTCCAAAATATAGAGCGAAATATTTGCTTACGTGACAATTTATTGCGCATTAAGACAATACGCGGTACATAAATTCCGCGTCCTTCGTAGCGTTTAGTCAATTGAGAGCGAGCGTTGGCATAACGCCACATAGCGTCCATTTGTTCCATAGGGAAATAATGGGGCAATTCGTCATCGCCCATAGACATGCGATGGATAGTACGTTTATTTTGCTCATTCCAGATAATTTGCAACTGATCTCCATCCGGCTTTTCAATTATCTGGCCATTGGGAGTACAAATCCAATACTTGTTTTGCCTAGCGAATTGGGCCAAGATAGGCATACTTTCACGGGCTATAAAAGTAGGGCAAACACAAGGAACGCTGACACTTAAACCAGTTTCGTAAGCGTTAGAATCTATAACTACAGAGCTCGGAGTTTTGCAAACAAATTCAAAAGAGACTAAAGTTTCAGGGTTTATATATTCAGCACTCCATAAAGCGCCTCGGGCTCCGCCTTCAGTGATTTCTATATGGGGAGAAATAGTGGCAACTTTTTCTTTCAATTCTTCTGGAGTAGGACGCGGATTTGCCGTTGAGACCAAGAAATCCATATCAAAACCCAAAACGCGTACCTCCGGAGAAAAGCTCTGTCCCTCCCGTTAACATTTTGTTTTTTTTCATTATTAACCTCCCGCCTAAAATCATGCATATAAAAAATATCGGGGCTTAGAACGCTAACCTTCAGCACTGGCTCTCTTCAAAAGAAGGGCAGGGAGTAAACAGACAAGAACTTTAAGCGGAGTTAGTTAGTACAAAAAAATCAGTCAGCCTTCAAGAGATGGAGAAACGAATATGATTGCTTTTAACTTTAAAAAGTATTTATCTATTGTCGGAGCCCTAGCTTTGTTTACTTGCGCAACTCCCTCAGTATCTCCGGCTCAAGCAGAAAACGGTGGAGACAATAACGGCGTTACCATCTATCAAGCGACAGAGTCAGCTCCTGAGCAGGAAACTCAAAAAGCAGAAATCACCGAGGCTTCCTCCTCTACTGTAGGCAGCTCCACTTCAGGCACTTCAGATTCAGAGTATACCGACGAAGCCGCTCCCATATTCGATATGCGTGGCGATGATGGCGTTCTTAAAGATTTCCGTCCCAGCGCTTTGTCTTTTATCAGTCGCAATCGCATCTTAGTTTGCGACGAAAATAGCCAACAAATGCATATTTTTGACACAGAGGGTCGACGTTTTCGCCGTCTCGGAGTACCGCGCACTTTTCCTCAACCGCGTTATACTGGCTTATGCAATCTTGAAGACGGTAAGTTTTTCGTTGTGGGCAGCCACTACCATGTCAACAATAATGTACGTTACCTTTGGGCCAGAGGCGTGCTTCATTACTATGAGTTGCGCGGCGAGCGCTTTACAGATAACTCGGCAGCCAACAATTACGATCCGGAGATGGCTTGGCGCAATACAGGCTATTTCGGTGAGAATGCCCAGCAACGTTTGAAAGTAGAAGGTATCGCTTGCAATCCTATTGACGACGCTCTTTACTTTGCTCTTTCCCAGCCTATGAACAAAGATGAAAGCGTCATTATCTATAAAGCTTCACTCAACCAAATTATTGAGCGCAAAAAGAAGATCAATTTTGAAACTTTAAAGACTAACTTAAAGCCGGGATTGGACAGTTCACTCAACGAGCCTTTTATTCTAACTGATATTTATTACGTACAAGATAAGGGATTGCTCTTTCTCTTGTCTTCCAAAACTCCAGACGAAAGATTTAGCGGCACCAGTCAAATTTGGTATCAGCCTGATGGCTCTGAAGAAGCTCGCTTAGTAGCTGACAATATTGCACCTGGCAACTTTGCCTCCGGTTTGGCTGCTTACAAAGTGGGCGACAACTACAACATCGGCATAGTTTTTGATAATAATCCAGCCCAGAATGACACTCCTTCGCGCTTTTTGCTCTTGGAAGACGTCTCTTTCTAAGGGAGTGGAGTAAAAAAAATGAGCAGAGAAGATTTAGAATTTTTGCAAGAATCAGGCCAGGAATGGTATGCTCCTGAGGGACTACGTTTTACTTGTCAGCGCTGCGGGCGTTGCTGTTCCGGCCCTTCCGGAATAGTACAATGCACAGACGAAGAAGCCAAAGCTATGGCTGAAGAATTACAAATGGGCTGGGAAGAATTTTTGCATTCTGTGGTCTGTCGCTACAATGGGCAGTTTTACGTAAAGGAAGTGAAGTGTCGATACGGTTTTGATTGCGTATTATTAAAGCGTGACGAAAACAATGCCCAAGCCCCCACCGGATGTATGGTGAGAAATTCACGTCCTGTACAATGTCGTACCTGGCCATTTTGGCCGGAAGTGGTCTTTTCGCCCAAAAACTGGCGTTTAGCTTCCAGGCGCTGCCCAGGCGTAGGTGTGGGCGAATTGCATAGTGTTGAAGAAATACGCGAAAAAGTGGCTTTAACTTTCGATCCTACAGACGCTCCCCCAGAAAATATGGTTCTAGCCACCCGCTTGCCTCGTCGTACGAGCGAAAGTTAAAGCAATTTAATTTTTGTACCAAATTTTTTTAGCGTCTATTGATCTATCCCAATCGCGGCCGCCATGAACTGTAATGAGCGCTCCTTTCTTTATATCGTTGAAGAACTCGGACCAATCCACTTTTTCATAACGGAATTCGCCATCATCTGGCTGAGGAGTAACGCGTCTCATTAGTTCGGTGTTGTATTTTACATAAATCCAATTTTGGCGACGATTGGGATTAGCTTCAAGTTCGGCTATACCCAAGCGCTGTTCGGCCTTATCAACTACAACCACTCTATACTCGCCAGTTGTCAAAAGAATTTGAGCTTGGGCAGTGCTTGCACACCCCAATCCTACAAAAATTACAGCCAAAATGGCCAAATATTTGCTTATTTTTATCATTTTTTGCTCCGATTCAACATGTAGTTTTAAGTATAAAAGAAGTTTTCACGCCTTTTGTTTTGGGAAACTATGCTTTTCACTAGCATAGAGTCGCTATTTTCGTCGCCACGGCAAGCCTATCCCCCCTTAGCAGGATTTAAGCCTAAGAAGCTCGCAACCAACCACAGGTATTTTTGTTGTTAAACTTAAGAGGCGGTGTGTTTTTATGGCAAATTATCCCTGTGCAGAATGTGGTAGTATGGTAGAAACAAGAGGCATAGGCACTTGCCCCAAATGCGGATGCAAAAAGCCTTTTAAATGTAGTAAGTGTGGTAAGCAAATCGGATTAGATTTCGTTTACAAGCCAGAGAGACTTACTTTTAGCGGCAAGCCGCTTTACTGTTTAGATTGTGGATCTGACGTAGAGCAAGTTCCCTGCGCTCGTTGTGGTAAAACTCTAATCCGATCTACCGGCGTAGAAAGACCTATAGACGGAGTTATTAAAGTTTATCACAAAGAATGTCTTGAGCAGCAGAGCAGAATTTATACATTCGTAATGCCAATTACTGTGTTCGTAGTAGGCGCTATTGTAGGTTACGCTGGTCTTACGCTAGCCCACGCTGCATACGGCGCTGTCTTGGGCTTCTTGGTGGGAGCGGGTTTAGGCAAAGTCGCAGCTGACAGATATCTACCTAATTAGCCAAGTAGTTTCAAGCATCACATTAAAGCACAGTTCACATAAAAAGAAGCCGCAACCTCAGGTGATATGAGCGAAGTTGCGGCTTCTTATCTAATTATAGGAAATTAGGCAGTAAAAAGCTTAGGCACAAACCCTAAGCAATGAAGTCTGGAAATAGACTCTTGGAAATATTCCTCGGTACCAGGTTCAAGCTCTTCCCAAGTGTAGGTAAGCACCGTGTCAACCGATCCCAATTTGCGCCTTACCCGGCGTGGAGCGTTGAAAAACTCGGTCAGACGGCGATTTAGCCCTACATCTGGGCAATCAACTTTCACGCCCTCTTCATTATCGAAACTCACGGTGCCCAAAGGGAACTCCCCCAATTTGCGCCCGTCACGAGCCATAACTAAAGGATACAAGACATAATCCACAGCTCATAATCCTTTCGTGAACTTACATTTTTCCCAACTTTGCTTCTCTTATAAAAGGAGACAAAAAATTTCGACTAAGCTGCCTCAAGCTTGCTTGCCGCTTTTAAGGTGCAAATATTCCAAGTAATCATACATAAGCCGATCAAAATCATAAAGATCTTCACGGCTCCACAAAGTTTCACTACAATCGTTAGCTGAAAAGTAGGCTTCTACAGCTTGGGCGAAATAATTTACTGGATCGGCGCAAGACATAGGGTCTGGAGCGCAATGGCCCTCCAAGTTGGTTTGGCAAGCCTGGGCGTTGGCTTTAATAACTGGCGATTGCAAACTGGCAAAAGTGCCTTCGCCAAGAGCATGATCCCAAGCCATACCAAAATAGTAAAGCGCAGGATGGAACCCATAAACATACTCGGCCTGGTTTGATCCGGAAAACAATTCTGAAGCAATAAGACAAAGGCGCTCTTTAGCCAGATAGGCTCCATGACCTATTTCACGACCTTGCAAGGAAGAATCGGCGGCATAAACAGCAGCTTTTAATTCTTTGTGAGATAACAATTTAACTTTCAAACCGTCGCGCATACAAGCGTCAAGTACGCCTTTACCAAAGCGACTAAGTAGCAAACGCAAAGACTCGGCCGCTTCAGGAGCAGCTTGACACACAATCAGCTGATCAAGCACTTTTTCTAATTCGTGAGGCACTTTAAGGGCTTCAGCTTCACGTTTGCCCTTGGAAGTACGACCAGAGAGCTCCACAACTTCTGGCACAGCCTCGTGAAAGATGAAACCTTCAGAATTATCCAACAAGGATGATATAAAACTACTGCCGTGTTTTTCTGCAGATTGCGTTTTTTGTTTTTCAGCTTGCGATTGCGAAAGATCAACATCTTCAGCTGCTGGAAGGGAAGCCCCTTGACTGCCGGTAGGGATTTTGACGACCCTATCTGCATGCTCTGCTTGCGCTTCTGACTCAGTAGAAACTGCAGGTAGAGAACTTGCCGAAGAAGCAGCTTCTTCAGCTTGCGCTTCTTTAGCCTCCCGCTCCATAGCTTCAGACAGAGCAGCTTCACGCTGATTATCCAAATCGATAACAGCATCTACACCCAAATTGTCATGATTGGGCACGTCTTTTGTAGAAGTATTTGTAGAAGCGGCCTCATCTTGCGAAGATTCCTTCGCAACTTCCTCTGACGTATTATCTTCTAAGTGTTCGGGCACAGGCAATTCGCCCAAAGGAGTACTTTCCTCGGAAGTTTCCACCTTTGAATCGATAAGGCAAGTACTTTGCCCTTCGTCGAAGAGAGTATCAGCTGAACGCTGAGCGGCCTTCTTATCCTCTTCCTCAACGTCTTCTTCCCACATTTTGCGGAAAAGGGCTGCTCCACCGCCTCCTCCTCCGCCACCGACTAGGTCGTCCATGCCACCGAGCATATCTTCACCCATATCGGACAAATCGGAACTAAATTCGGCAGTATCGTCAATATAATGGCTCTTACGTACGCCAGCTTTTTCTTTGCGTTCACGCATCATGTTGGTACGCAAGCCATCACTGGAGCGCTGAGTATTTTCCAGCATACGCTGATTTTGGGAATTCATTATGAAGATTGGATCCATCATGACTCTATTTTAGTTCGCTCCAGACAAGTAATTCCTTCAGCGCTTATCTTGCGCTTAACTAAGCTAAAAAAGGCAAAATAAAACCGCAGCTGACAGAATACCTACTCAAAAAAGGTCAAGAACTCTGTCAAAGGCTGCGGCTAGCCTAAAATATAAAGGAAAACAAAAAAGTAACTAAGGCTTAATCAAATATTCATCGCCGTAGCCATAATGCTCAATAACATAATCCATGTCTTTGTCACCACGGCCAGAAAGATTGACCAAAATAGAGCCATGGGACTGGTTGCGAGCCAACTTCATAGCATAGGCCAAAGCGTGAGAGCTTTCTAAAGCGGGGATAATACCCTCGTATCTGGAGAGATTGTAGAAAGCCTCCAGAGCTTCTTTGTCGGTCACCTTATCGTAACATACACGTCCTAAGCTGTGTAAGAAAGCGTGCTCGGGGCCAACAGAAGGATAATCTAAACCAGAAGCTACTGAGTAAACGGGAGCGGGAGCACCATCTTTGTCTTTAAGCATTAAGCTATTAAAACCATGCATAACACCAGGAGTACCATAGGTAATAGTAGCTGCGTGATCGCCCATCTTTTCGCCGCGACCTAAAGGCTCGACACCGTAAATTTTAACCGGATCGTTGAGGAAAGCGCTAAATAAGCCCAGAGAGTTGCTGCCGCCGCCGACGCAAGCGACTAAAGCATCGGGCAAGAAGCCCATCATATCCAAGAATTGCTCGCGAGCCTCTACACCAACAACCATTTGGAAATCGCGCACAATCATAGGGAAAGGATGAGGGCCGACAGCCGAGCCTATGCAATAAATGGCGGTTTCGTACTCTTTAAGATAAGCTTCAAAAGCGGCATCTACGGCTTCTTTTAAAGTTTTGAGACCATGAGTAGCCGGAATGACTCTGGCCCCAAGTAAGCGCATACGCGATACGTTAGGAGCTTGTTTCTTAATATCGACTTCGCCCATATAGATGTCGCACTCTAGGCCGAAATAAGCGGCGGCGGTAGCTAAAGCCACGCCGTGCTGACCGGCACCAGTTTCGGCAATGAGCTTTTTCTTGCCCATAAATTTGGCCAACAAGCCTTCACCCATACAATGGTTGAGTTTGTGAGCGCCAGTATGGTTAAGATCCTCGCGCTTTAAATAGATTTGAGTGTGGCCGAGCAAGTTGGAAAGACGCTCACAATGGTACACAGGAGTGGGACGTCCCTGGAACTCGCGACGAATACGACGCAACTCGGTGACAAACTTAGAAGAATGGCAGATAGTCTGGTAGGCCTCGGTAATTTCTTTGAAGGCTGGCACTAACTGCTCTGGCAAATAGGATCCGCCGAAGGGGCCGAACATACCTTCGGAATCTGGATAGTTCTTCAAATAAGTGGCGAAATCTACACTATTATTGTTCATCTAAAAAATATAGCTCCTAGCTAACCGACTCTTAAAAACGAGCCGATGAAACTAAAAATAAGGAAAATTGCCAATAAGCTAGTTTAGTTTAGCACTTGAAATAAGACCTATCAAACAAAATATACTTGTAAAAGACTGGTATTTACATTTTTTAGCTAAACTTAAGCCAAATTAAACCTATTTGTGCTTTTTCTCCATAGTTGAAGGCCAAATTTCGCACAAAAAAAATTTGTTGGCTTCAGCTAATAGCAACAACCTTCCCCTAAAAGTCTGCTGAGTTCAAAGCGCAATTCGCTGCTATCGTCGACGCAGTAATCTCTATGCAAACGGATAACAGTAGTGTCTTCAGGACCGCGCACATGGACAAAAACGGGGCGATCGCCTTTGTGACGCAACAGAATTTCTTTGAAGTCGGCCACTAAACGGCGTGCCGAACCGGGAAAAGCGACGTTGAGACCTTTTAAACTTTTTACCACAGAATCATCAAAATCGTGTTGTACTTTATTACCAGAAGCCATAATAAAATTGACATCACTTACCTCTATGGCATTGATGCGATATTTCTCTTCTTCTGGTTCGGCCTCTTCGACAGCCAAAGTTTGACCTTCGTCGTCATCATTATCTTCATCATTTTCATCAAAAACGGTAGGAGGCGCAGGATTGAAGCCGTGATCGACTTCAACGGTACCACGCACAATAATAACTTGACCTTCGCCACATTTTTCGATATTGGCTTCAAAATCACGCGGTTTAAGAGAAAACTCCACTGTGCCGGTAAAATCTTGCATAGTAATAAAGGCCATTTTATCTTTGCGTTTAGTAATGACTATGCGACAAGCGGTTACTAATCCGCCCACTTTGACATTGCGACCGACCATAGAGCCAAGTTGATCGACTGTACAAGTAGTATTTTCTTTTAGTACCTCTACATAATCTTCTAAGGGCGAGCCAGAGAGGTAAACGCCCAGCATGTCTTTTTCAAAATCGAGCAATTCACGACGGGCGAACTCATCTTCATTGGTGTGAATTACGCAGCGTATATCATCTTGGCCGCCTCCTCCAGGCTCGTCACCAAAGAGGCCCACTTGAGCGTTAGCCGCTTCACGCTGGCACATTTTCATATATTCCGAAATATATTCCAAATTGCTCAACAAAGTGGCTCGGTTGACTCCAAAAAGATCGAGGGCTCCAGCTTTAATAAGGCCTTCCCAAACTTTTTTATTGATATAACGAGGATCAAGACGAGCGCAGAAATCAATTAAGCTCTTATAAGGGCCATGCTCTTCACGCTCTTTAACTATTAAATTTACAGCATTGAGGCCTACGCCACGCAAAGCGGCCATACCCCAGCGCACCGCTCCTTTGGAGACAGAAAAACCAGCCAATGATTCATTAACGTCCGGTCCTAATACTTCTAAACCGGAGTCGCGACATTCATGAATGAAAAAAGAGACTTTCTTAATATCATTCATAACGCTGGTCATAAGCGCGGCCATATATTCAGGGCGATAATAAGTTTTAAGCCAAGCCGTCTGGAAAGTGACCATAGCGTAAGCGGCCGAATGCGACTTATTGAAGCCATATTCGGCAAATTTGGCCATGGTATCGAAAATATTTTCAGCGCATTGCTCGTCAACACCGCGCTCTTTAGCACCTTCTACAAAGTAGACATGGTGCTCGGCCATAACATCTTTTTTCTTCTTACCCATAGCTTTACGCAACTTATCGGCTTTAGCCATAGTGTAACCAGCTAAGGTGGTAGCCGTAAGCATTACTTGCTCTTGGTATAAGAAGAAACCGTAAGTATCAGCCAAAATAGGTTCAAGCTTGGGGTGAGGATAAACTACTCCGCCACCACGACCGTGACGTCTAGCGATAAAGTCATCAACCACGCCACCTTTAATGGGGCCAGGACGATAGAGAGCCAAGAAAGCCACAATATCGGTAAAACGATCGGGCTTCAATTGCTTTAAGTAGCGTTTCATACCGTCAGATTCAAGCTGGAAAACGCCATTAGTGTCAGCTGCCGAAAGCAAAGCGTAGACTTTCTGATCTTCATAATCTACGTCGTGGTTAATGTCAACTTTAATACCGCGCGAATATTCGATAATTTTCAAGCAATTGTTGATAACGGTAAGGTTGCGCAATCCCAAAAAGTCCATTTTGACCATGCCGACTTCCGCTGAGTCGTTCATGTCATATTGCACAACAACATCGTCGCCGTTTTTTTGCAAAGGTACCAATTGGCCTAAGGGACGACTGGAAATAATTACGCCGGCGGCATGCATACCAGTGTTGCGAGCCATGCCTTCACAGCGCATGGCATCATCTACTAGACGTTTATTTACTTCGCTGCTCTCGTAAAGTTTTTCGAAATCAGGATTTTTAAGAGAATCTTTAATAGTAATTTTCATTTCGTCAGGCACAGCTTTGCAAAGCTTGCCCACATCAGCTAAAGGCACATCCATAACGCGTCCCACATCACGAATGGCATTTTTAGCTTTCATACGCCCGTAAGTAGCAATTTGGGAAACGCGATCTTCACCGTAGCGCTCGCGGCAATATTGGATAACTTCACCGCGCCGATCTACACAAAAGTCGGTATCAATATCGGGAAGCTCAGTTCGTTCAGGATTTAAGAAACGCTCGAAAAGCAAGTCGTATTTGAGTGGATCTAATTGGGTAATGCCTATTAAATAAGCGACCAAAGAGCCAGCAGCCGAGCCACGTCCAGGGCCCACAGGAATACCATGTTCACGCGACCAGTTAATAAAGTCCCACACTAACAAAAAATAGTCGGGAAAGCCCTTGCCAATAATAACGTCTAGCTCAGTTTTTAAACGATCTAAATATTTTTGCTCTGGAGTAAGCGTACCGAAGCGCTCTAGCAAGCCTTTGCGACAGAGTTCTTTAAGATAATCTGTACTGTTGGTACCTTCAGGCACAGGGAATTTAGGTAAATAGGTAGTGCTGAAGTCCATCTCAAAATTGCAACGCTCGGCCACCAATAGAGTGTTGTCTACCGCCTCAGGACAAAAAGAGAAGGCTTCCAACATTTCTTCGCGCGTTTTTAAGTAACACTCGGGACAAGAATGGAGGCGCCTAGCATCACTCAACAATTTGCCAGAGCCAACGCAAATTAAAATGTCTTGAACATCGGTATCTTCTTTATTTAAAAAGTGAGCATCGTTGGTAGCCACCACTTTTAAGCCATGTTCTTTGGCTAGCTTAATAAGCAAAGGATTCGTCTTTTGCTGTTCTTCTATGCCATGATTCATGAGCTCAACAAAGAGATCGTCCGGGCCAAAACATTTTTTCAAAAAAGCTAAACGCTGACTGGCCAATTCATAATCGTCATTTAAGAGAGCGTCATTTACCTCGCCGCGCAAGCAACCAGTTAAAGCCACTAATCCCTTGGAATGTTTTTCCAAAAGTTCATGATCGGCTCTGGGCTTGTAATAGAAGCCGTGTAAATAAGCCTCGGAAACGATTTGACATAAATTGGAATAGCCTTCACGATCTTTGGCTATAAGGGTTAAGTGGAAATAATGTTTATCTAGATCGCCTTCACGATCAAAACGAGTGCGCGGCGCCACATAAATTTCGCAGCCAATTAGGGGCTTAATACCAGCGTCTTTGCAAGCATGGTAAAATTTCACGCAACCGCCCATTACACCATGATCGGTAATAGCCAAAGCTGGCATACCACAATCTTTAGCTTTTTTTACAATATCTTTAATACGGTTGGCGCCATCAAGCAAACTGTATTCAGTATGAACGTGTAAATGGACAAAAGACATGAAAAGCTCCTTGCTTACCAAAAAGTAGCTCCAAAAATATTATTAAAAATCGGTATGTGAACTGCCGATTTTGACAAATGGGCGCCAAGCCTCAGCATAGCGATTATTTATATATGTCTGTAAAGAGTTAAGTTCAAACACAGAGGGCACGATTATTGTAACGAGCGAAATTTGCTCAGCTGCAGCTTCGTCAAATTCCAATTTGCCAATAAGGGGATCGACTTGAGTTATTTCCAATAAATAAGCCGTAAAAATGCTATCTAAAGCGCTATGTATGGCAGTAATTTTTATATGCTGACCTCGCGCCCAGTAGAAGCAATCCCAAACTACAAGCAATCGATTGAGCGCCTCTTCATGAGAAGCCCAAAATTGCATTTCTTGAGCTAGTCTAGTTGCATATTCTTTATCTAATTTAGCTTTGGTAAAGCGCTCAATAATACCGCCACGACAAAGTTTATCTAAAAATTTTAAATTGGACTTACCGTCCGGAGCTTTAAATTTTTCGCCTATAGGCCTCAATTGGCTTTGCTCTGCCACAGTTGCTCTCTCCTCCCTATTATTTTTTTAACTAAGCGTTTAACAAATAATCAAATTGTCACAATGGATAACATCAGCGTAAGCAGCGTGACCTAAGATTGTCGAAATTTCGGAATTGGGACGGCGCACGATCTGTTCTACTTCGGCGCGACTATAGTTGCACAAACCGCGAGCAAAAGGCACACCTTCTCTGCCCTCTACTGTAATTGTTACCAAATCGCCAGCTTTGAAATCTCCTTCACAGGCTACACATCCTACGGCCAACAGACTGTTGCCACCTTCGGATAAAGCTTTAGCAGCTCCACTATCGATAACAATACTACCTTCAGCCCGAGCAGCTTCAGCTAACCAGCGCTGTCGGCTATT